>JAENJC010000234.1 GCA_016844545.1 Deltaproteobacteria bacterium
GTAGATGATGTAATGGAAAAGGTATACGAGAAGAAGGGGATAGCTCTGGAGCCAGAGATAAAGATAGTCGGGGAGATGGAAACCGGAGGAGTAAGGATTAAAGGATTAAAGGAGTAAGCTTAATCCTTACCCCTTAATCCTAAACATCTATGAAATACAAAGATAAAAAAATAGGAGTACTGATGGGCGGGCTTTCTGCTGAAAGAGAGATATCTCTCAGAAGTGGAAACGCATGCCTAAAGGCCTTGATCTTAAGGGGATACAATGCCGTGGCAATTGATGCCGTAAGGGACCTCCCATTCAGGCTGAGGGATGAGGGGATAGAGGTTGCCTTCGTGGCCCTGCACGGCAGGTACGGCGAGGATGGAACAGTCCAGGGCCTGCTGGAGATATTGGGTATCCCTTACACAGGCTCAGGAGTGCTGGCATCAGCCATTGCCATAAATAAGGCCGTTACCAAAGAGATACTGAGATCAAAAGGGGTAAGGACCCCTGGGTTCATAGCAGTGAACAGGATAGAGGATGTCAGAGATCTGAAGATGACTCTTCCGGTTGTGGTCAAGCCTGCTAAGGAGGGTTCAACCATAGGGATCAGTATAGTAAGGGACAGAGAAAACCTGATATCAGCTGTTGAAGAAGCCTTCCATTATGACACCCTTGTCCTTATTGAGGATTTTGTAAAAGGGAGAGAGGTTACCGTAAGCCTGTTGGATGGGAGGCCGATGGCCATTGTAGAGGTCAGGCCAAAGTCAGGATTTTATGATTTTAAATCCAAATACACCGCAGGGATGACCGAATATATATGCCCTGCCGATATCAGCAATGAGATTAGCCAGGTTTGCAGGGAAATGGCAGTTGATGTTTATGACGCTGTCGGATGCAGCGGGGCTGCGAGGGTTGACATTATCATAGATGAAGGAGGGCCTCAGGCTATCGAGATAAATACAATCCCAGGGATGACAGAGACAAGCCGGCGCAAGCCTGAAAGGATAGATGAGGGATTACAAAGATTACAAACCACGGAGGAGCGTAAGCAAAAAGTCTTCAGGAAAGAGGCTGGCGCCAAGGGTCTTAAAGGCAGTAGTAATATTACTTACTATCCTTGCCCTGGCGGTTGCGGCCAGATACTCCTACAGGGGGCTTATGACAACAAGCTACTTTAACCTCAAGGAGATCGTGGTCACAGGAGAGAAGAGAGTCAAGAGGCAGGAGATCATAAACCTATCAGGGGTAAGGATCGGCGGAAACATCCTAGCTATAGACCTGAAGAGGCTGGCCGAAAGGATTGAATCTCAACCCTGGATTGAAATGGCAAATGTAAGGAGGGTCCTTCCGAGAGGGCTTTCAATTGATGTGAAGGAAAGGGAACCGTTTGCAATACTCAAGACAGATACCCTTTTTTACATGGATAGAGGAGGAAAACCTTTCAAGGAGCTGGATAAGGATGATGCTGCCGGATATCCTCTAATAACGGGGTTGAGTAAGGTAGAGATTGAAAGAGACGAACTGGCCAGAGATGCGGTGATGAAGTGTTTTGAATTCATAGAGACCGAGGCCAGCGTGTGGCCGCAGGACTTGGCCATATCAGAGATAGTTATCAGCAGGAGCCAGGGGATTACGGTACTTTCCGATAATGTTGCGGTCAAAATAGGCTTTGGAGAGTATAAAGTCAAGACAGAGAGGCTGAAGAGGGTACTGGATGACCTGACGGCAAAAGGAAAGACAGCGGAATACATAGACCTTACATACACGGGACAGGTGGTAGTCAGATGAAAAGGAGGTGTAAATGGCCAAGAATAATGAAGATATCATAGTTGGTCTCGACATAGGCACAACAAAGATATGCGCTATTGTGGGCGAGGTCGGCGAAAAGGGCCTGAACATTATAGGGATTGGTACCCACCCCTCCAAGGGACTAAGGAAGGGCGTTGTTGTAAACATTGAATCTACCGTCATTTCCATAAAGAAGGCTGTTGAAGAAGCAGAGCTGATGGCAGGATGCGAGATAGGCACTGTTTTTACAGGGATAGCCGGCGGCCATATTAAAAGTATTAATAGCCACGGTATTATAGGGATTAGGAATGGAGAGGTTTCTGATGCCGACATAAAGAGGGTCATAGATGCCGCAAAGGCAGTGAACATCCCGATGGACAGGGAGATAATCCACGTCCTTCCACAGGAGTTCATTGTGGACGACCAGGACGGGATAAAGGAACCCCTTGGAATGAGCGGTGTAAGGCTGGAAGCTAAGGTCCATATAGTAACTGCGGCGGTGGCTTCGGCGCAAAACATAGTCAAGTGCTGCAACAGGACCGGCCTCGATGTCAGGGACATAGTCCTCCAGCAACTGGCCTCCAGCGAGGCCGTACTCAGCAGCGAGGAGAAAGAGCTTGGCGTTGTCCTTGTGGACATCGGCGGCGGAACAACAGATATAGCTGTGTTTGCCGAAGGGAGCATCAAGCATACCGCAGTCATAGCCCTTGGGGGGAACCATCTTACAAGTGATATCGCCATAGGCCTCAGGACCCCTGTTGCAGAGGCCGAGAAGATAAAGAAGAAGTACGGATGCGCCCTGGCATCCATGGTCAAACGTGATGAGATGATAGAGGTTCCAAGTGTCGGTGGACGTAAACCGAGGACTGTATCCCGACAGATCCTTGCAGAGATTGTAGAGCCCCGGGTAGAGGAGATCATGACCCTTGTGAACAGGGAAATAATAAAGGCCGGGTTTGAAGATGTGGCGGCGTCGGGAGTTGTCCTTACAGGAGGCTCTGCCAGCCTCGAGGGTATGATGGAGATGGCTGAACAGGTCTTTAACCTGCCGGTCAGGTTAGGATTGCCAGTCGGTATAAGCGGTCTGACTGATATCGTAAATTCCCCCATGTACTCCACAGGTGTGGGTCTTGTGCTTTATGGCTACAAAAACAGGTCAGAGGACAAGTTCAGGGTCGGGGAGAAAAACATGTTCGGGAAGATCACAAAGAGGATGAAGGAATGGCTGAGTGAGTTCTTTTAAGTAATGAATGCCTGCAAGGGCATATTTTAAGTCGGAGGTGGCGGATGTTTGAAATCGAAGAGGAGCTCACGCAAGTGGCGCGGATCAAGGTGGTAGGTGTGGGAGGAGGCGGAGGAAATGCAGTAAACACCATGATAAGCTCGGGTCTCACAGGTGTTGACTTTATTGTGGCCAATACGGATGCCCAGGCCCTTTCAAACTCAAGGGCCCACATAAAGGTGAATCTCGGCTCCAGACTTACAAAGGGGTTGGGGGCCGGAGCAAACCCGGAAGTTGGTAAAAATGCTGCCATTGAGGAGAGGCAGAGGATAAAAGAGGTACTTGAAGGCGCAGACATGGTATTCGTTACTGCGGGCCTTGGAGGCGGCACAGGTACAGGCGGGGCTCCTATCATCGCAGAGATAGCGAAGGAGATGGGGATACTTACTGTGGGTGTAGTGACAAAGCCGTTCATGTTCGAGGGCAAGAGGAGGCAAAAGCAGGCGGAGGATGGCTGGAGGGAGCTCAA
>JAENJC010000235.1 GCA_016844545.1 Deltaproteobacteria bacterium
GCCTATATACCGGTTAGCTGCCTCCTCTGATTCCCTGTCTGTCCATAGACCGACGTTCCTTGGTGTATGCTCCACTCCCAGGGTTTTTAAGAGATCCAGGTTGTAGTCAGCTTCATGCTTGAGGGACTGGGAGCGTCTCTGCAAGACCCTCCTGTTATAAAATATCTGGGCTATCTTGGTTGCAGGGGCTATCCTTTCAGGGATCCCTGCCAAGTAAACCAGTAACCCTAATCTGAAATTGGAAAAGAGGGTTATGACAACGTCAAACCTTTTTTCCCTGAGGATTTTAGCCAGTTTTAGTAGACCCTTAAACTCCTTATGCAGACCTTCACCCTCATAAACAATGACCTCATCCACAAAGGGGTTGTTCTTCAACAGCTCCTTTGTATAAGGGCTGACCATAGCGGCAAGATAAGAGTCTGGATAGGCCTTCTTTATCGACTCAAAGACAGGGGTTGAGGCAATAAGGTCGCCTATGCGGTCAGTTCTTATAACAAGTATCTTCATTCTCAAACTCATAAAGAAAGTGCCCCTCAGGGCATTTATCAGGGCCATGATGGTGGCAAGGCCTGCATGGAATCTCCTTTTTCTCGACTATCACAGTATCTTTGCCATATGGGTAATAACCGAATGAGGGCACTGTTGGCCCGAATATGGACACGACCGGGACCATCCTGGCTGAGGCTATATGGCCGGGGGCGCTGTCGTTTCCAATAAGCAAACTGCAACGGTCAATGACTGCTACCAGGCCGCGGAGGGTTGTCTTGCCTATCAGGTCAACCGGCCTCTGGCGAGTAAGGGCAATTATCTTATCCCCGGCATCTCTTTCAGACGGCGAGCCTAATAGGATCACCCTGGCGTCGTACCTCTCAATTAGCCTGTCTATAAGGGACGCATAACCTTCGGTAGTCCACCTCTTTGTCCCCCACACTGAACCGGGGGCAATCCCTATCACCATATCATTGGGAGATATACCTGCATCGTCAAATATCTTCTTTGTCCTCCCCCATGTCTCTGAAGATATCTCAAGATACGGCATCTTATCCAATCTGCCGCTCTCTATCCCCAGTGGATCAAGGATAGAAAGTACCCTTTCAACCTCGTGAAGGTTATTATCTCTAAAGACCTTCCTGGTATAAATAGCCGGCAGAGCGGCATCCGAATAACCTATCCTCTCACCAGCGCCGCTTCCATACACCATCAGCGCTGTTCTGAATGAACGGTGTGGAGAGATACAAAGATCAAAACTCTCTTTTCTCAGCTTATTAATCAGCCTCAGAAACCTGAATATATGCGGTTCCCTGCCTCGTTTATCGTAAGATACAAGTGAATCAATTTCTTTTATATCCCTTAATAGTTCAAGCCCTTGAGGAGTTGTGACAACAGACAGCCTGCTTTCGGGGAACCTCTTCTTTAGGGCCTTAAATAATGGAGTGGTCAGGACTATATCGCCTGGAAAAGCTGTCTGGACAACCAGGATATTTTTGAATTCATCCATCTCTTCTCTGTGTTCTGGATAACTCCCATAGCTTCGCATACTTCACAAAGACGTGATAACCAGCGGTTACCGAAATTATAACCCCTGGTAACCCGTCCCTGAAACCCTGTTTCAGGATATAACTCTTAAAAAACATAAAGAAAGGCCTGAAGAGCATATCCGTTAACCTGAACCTCTTCCCGGTCTCTGCGTATTCCCTGGCAGCCACAGAGGTGAAGTTGTTCAGGGTGTTGACATGATGGGCCAGGTCCCTGAATGTGTAATGAAGAAGGTCCCCTTTAAGGTATTTTACATCTCCATTGACGACAATGGTTTCATGGAGATTTCCGCCGCCCCACTCTGCCTTGTCCCTTCTGAAGAGCCTGATTTTATAATCGGGATACCAGCCGGAGTGGTCTATCCACCTGTCCACATAAAAGACATGGCGTGGAACTGCATAAGCGTCGGCTTTCGGCTCTTTCAATGCCTCCTGTATCTCAGAGGCCAGTAGAGGAGTAACCCTCTCATCGGCATCAATGGAGAGTATCCAGGTATGGCTTGCCTTATCTATAGCCAGGTTCTTCTGGGCCATATAACCGGGCCAGGGATTATAAAAAACCTTATCTGTGTATTCTTTACAAATCTCTACCGTCTTATCTGTACTCCCAGAATCTACAACAACAATTTCATCGGCCCATTTCACACTTTCAAGGGCGTCCAGGATGTTTTGTTCTTCATTCAGGGTTATTATTGTGACGGAGAGTTTTTGCATTTTAGTCCTGGGGAGTTAAATCTTCTCCGCCTCATCTGTCAGCATCACCGGAATGTCATCCTTTATCGGATATTTGAGCTTGCAGGCATCACATATCAAACCATCCCTGTTCTCCGTCAGCCTTACATCTCCCTTGCATTTCGGACATGCAAGGATGTCGAGAAGTTCTTTGTCAATTGCCATATCTTATCTCCTTTAAAAATTGTCAGTAGTAGGTTGCCTATCATTATTAGTTTATTACTGACCACTGACTGCTGGCCCCTGACTACTGTTTTTATATTCCAGCAGATCAGCGAAGACAGAACCTATCTTAATCTTGCTCTTCATCCTTACCGGCATCTTCCGGCTGTCATCTGTAAGCCAGACATAGACTTCACCCTTCCTCTGGAATATCCCTTCAAACTTGAGGAGCGGCTTTACCATCACAGTATCAAACTCTCCAGCAGGGGTCATAATCCTTTCCTTGCCAAGGACCTGAACCTCCAACTGCCACAGCTTTCTATCCTCAAACACATCAATGATGAACGGCTTCCCTACTATGAGCTCCCTTGTCCTGAGATAATACAGGGCCGAAAGGGCATCCTGAACAAAAAATGGGATAGGATAAGACGAGGTTTCTTTGCCTACCGTGTAAGTTGCAGTCCCCTTGGTGTAATCAAAAGATATCTCTTTATCCTGCCTGTACTTTCCCTCTTCCTGGTGCACCTTAATCTTGCCGGAAGAAAGGTTATCTGCATATACAAAGGAATCAACCCTGTCTCTTACCTTGTGAAATTTATCCACGAACGAATTAGAGTTTGTAACTGCACTGATCTGATGCACCTTCCTGCCCTGAACCTCGGCGCCTTCTGAAACTTCTAAAACAGCTGTTCCTCC
>JAENJC010000067.1 GCA_016844545.1 Deltaproteobacteria bacterium
CATCCCATCTTTCCGCCTTTTTCTCCGCCGTAGTGGCGCTCTCCATCGCAGCAGTCCGATTCAAGATAAACCTTCTTCTGCTCCGCATCAAGGTTGGACAGCATCTTTAACTTGCAGTCCATCTTGTACTTCAGGGCCTTCTTGATAAGTTCGGCTATCTCATCAACCTTTGCATCAACGGCAACCTTGTCAATAGAATCCTTTTTAAGGAGGGCATCAAGATCAACCCTTACAGTCTTGATATCAGCGGTGTTTTTTATCTTGAATTTCTTGCACTCATTACTGCATTCTTCAAACTTCGCCTTCTGCTCCTTTGTCAGCTTCAGGTTTTCGGGAAGCCCGGCGCAGCATGAGTCGCCCTTCTTGTCGCAGGCCTTCTTGCTGTCCGCCATAGCAGAGACATAGCTCAACCCTGCAAAGGCAGCTATTACAAACAACGCAACAAACATTTTCTTTTTCATCTTTCCTCCCTTTATGGTAGGGCCAACCCCATGTGGTTGCCCAAATAGGGCACGCACATAGGCCTGCCCCTGCAAGTTGTTTACGCCGATATTACCCCTTTTATCTCAGGCACCCTCTCCCTTATGGCCCTTTCAACTCCCATCTGAAGAGTTATCGTGGAACTCGGGCATCCTGAACAGGCGCCTCTGAGCCTTACCTTAACGTAACCATCCTCCATTCCGAGGTAATCTATATCGCCCCCGTCTGCCTGGAGTGCAGGCCTTATTTCGTTCAGGGCCTCTTTTATCTGTTCGTCCATCTCTGCTTCTGACATCAAATCACCTCCCTTTTCTTCATTGATAATGATTCACACCGAGTAATAAAATACCATCTGCCAAATCAAAACCGTATGATTCAAATCATCACGGCAGCCCTACTGCCCTCTCAAGTTTTGCCCTTGCAATAGCAACATCGTATCTTGCGTTGACAAGGTCTGTCTCTGCCCTTATATGAGATGACTGTGCATCTGTGACTTCTATAATAGTCCCCACACCGGCATCATATCTACCGTTGGCAATATCAAGGTTCTCCTTCGCCTTGTTAAGTCCGCTCTCTGCAATGCTTATCAATGCCTCTGCGTTTTGCAGCTCAAGGTAAACCTGGGTCACCTCAAGAGAGACATTGTTTGATAGCGCCTCTTTCTGCGCCTGAAGGGATTCTATCACTGCGACAGACTCTGAAACCTTCCTCTGTGTAACAAAGCCTTCAAAGATAGGGATATTGAGTGAAAGCCCCACATTCCACCTCTTGTTTTTCTCCTGGAACAGGTCTTCACCCTGACCTGCCGGATACTGGTCATAATAGCCGTAAGAACCGCTGGCATTGAGGTTCGGATAGTACCCGCCCCTTGCTGCCTTTAAGGTTGCTTCTCCTCCCTTTATCCTCGCCTCTATATTTTGTATCTCCGGCCTTCTTTTTAGGGCCTCACTTAAGACCTGTTCAAGGTTAACTCCATGGGGAGCCGATGGGAGAGAGACAAATATCTCCAGATCGAAACTCTGGTCAAGCCCAATTCGCGTCTTTAATGACGCCAGGGCTGTGTTAAACGCATTTCGCGCCCTTATAAGTTCAAGCCTGGCTTGATTCAGCTCAACCTCCGCCTTGGTGACGTCAAACTTTGCCTTTGCCCCTGCCTCATAAAACCCCTTCGCCTGCCTGAGATGGGCTTCCGCCTGGACAACAGACGCCTCTTGCACCTTCATGAATCCTGTGGCCTTGAAGACGCTGTAATAGGATTCCTTTACGTTATACACTGTTTCTATCTTTGTCTTTGAGAGGTCCCACTCCCTCGCCGCTACCGTTGATCTGGCGGCATCAACGCTGCCACCTGTCCTGCCGAAGTCGTATATCTTCTGGTCGAGTTTAAAAACAGTCTGGTAGGTCTCTGTTTCTCCTGGGATAAAAGAAAGGGCCTTTGCCTCAGACCTAGCATATGACGCATCTATGCTCGCCTTTGGGTAATAAGCAGATCTGGACTCTTTATACTGTTCGTCAGCAACAGCAATCTCCTTCTGTGACGCCCTCAACGATGGATGTTTTTCCAGGGCTATCGCTATACACTCATCCAGGGAGAGAGGCTTCCTATCTTCAGCAAACCCCTGGGAGACATAAAGCGAAATAATAAAAACAGGAACAAATATAGTCTTGACAAGTGAGGAACGCATTGTAAAAAACCTCCTCCAGTTTATATTAATAAGATCATCAAAAAGTGAATATACCACAGGCGTTATCAAAAGTGTAATCAACAGAGAAAGGGTCTGCCCTCCAACCATCACCATGGCCATAGAGGCCCTGGAAGCGCTTCCATCACCTTTGCCCAAGGCTATCGGGAGCATACCGAAAACGATAGATATGGTCGTCATCAGGATAGGCCTGAGCCTCACATGGTTAGCCCTTATTATCGCCTCGTCCCTCGGGACACCCTGCTCTCTTA
Source organism: Deltaproteobacteria bacterium (assembly GCA_016844545.1). Lineage (GTDB taxonomy): Bacteria > Desulfobacterota > JAENJC01 > JAENJC01 > JAENJC01 > JAENJC01. Next base: position 2,435 of record JAENJC010000067.1, read on the forward strand.
ACGTATTGGTGTAGTCCACCTGGAGGATCGAGTTCTTCTTGATTATGCCAAAAAGCATCAGCACGCCTATCATGCTGTATACATTCAATGTCTTTCCGGTAGCAAGAAGGGCAAAGAGACCGAACGGAAGGGAGATGGGGAGGCATGCCATGATGGTAAAGGGATGGACAAAGGAGTTGAACTGGGATGCAAGTACCATGTAAATAAATATCATGCTTAGTATCGTGGCCATAGTAAAGCCAAGCATTGCCTGGTTCATCGTCTTTGCCCTTCCTATAAATACGGTGGAGTAGTCCTGGGGAAGGTTCATTGAATCTATCTTTTTCTGAAGTTTTGTCACAGCCTCTCCAAGGGCCATCCCCTCCAGGTTTGACATGATAGTCACCTGCTTCTCCCTGTCCTGTCTGTCTATCTGGGCGGGAGACTTTTCCTCCTCAAGCTTTACAAAGTTGTCAAGCCTTACAGGCGTACCCCTCAATGAAGACACCGTAAGCCTCGATACCACGCCAGGGTCTTTCCTGTAATCATCCATAAGCCTGATTGTGACAGGGTATTGCTCGTCCCCTTCCTTGAACTTGGTCACCTCTTCTCCTCCGACCATGGTTCTGAGGCTTGAAGACAGAGAGTCTATTGTAACTCCAAGCTCCGATGCCCTGTCCCTGTCTATCTCCACCCTCACCTCCGGCTTCCTAACAGCCAGGGAAGTATCCACATCAACCATGCCGGGGACGGTTCTGGCATAGTCAACTATATCCTTTGCATAGATATCGAGCTGTTTCAGGTCTGGCCCTCTTAAGACCAGGTTTACAGGGGTCTGCCTGAAACCTCCGCCGCTTATCATACCAATGTTCTGAACGCTCGCCCTAAGCTCAGGGTACTTCCTTAGGAGCTTTCTCGCCTCCTTCATAGAATCCTGCTGGGAAAGTTTTCTCTCATTTAGAGGGACCATGGCCAGGTATATGGCAGCATTGGTCACAGATGCCGTCTCCCCTGCCCCAATGGTGGTAAATGCATGGGCAACACCAGGGAGCTTGCGTACCTCATCCTCTATGCCCCGGAGTATCCTGTCAGTCTTCTCAAGGGAAGAGCCTTCAGGCGTCTCTATCACTATCTCGAACTCGCTCTGGTCGTCATCTACAACCAGTTCCTTGCCTACCTTCGGGAATATATAGAAGACTGTTGAGAAAATGGCAATGCCCAGAATCACCATGATAAGACGATGACTGATGGACCATTTTAGCATCACACCATACCAGCGGTCTATGGCTGAGTAAAATATTGACTCCTTTGAGACCTTGTGGCCCCCTGCCTTTAAAAACCTGGATGCAAGCATCGGAGTAAGGGAAAATGCTATCAGAAGTGATATCATTATGGCAAATGTGGCGGTAATGCCGAAGGAGAAGAAGAACCTTCCCGGCAGTCCAGGCATAAAGGCAACTGGGAGGAAGATGACCACAAGGGAAAGGGTAGTAGCCATGACAGCCATCCCTATCTCGGATGTGGCGGCCTTTGCGGCCTCCATTGGAGTATAACCTTTTTCCTCTATATACCTGAATATGTTCTCTATCACGATAATAGCGTCGTCAATGACGATACCTGTGCATATGGCCAGGGCAAGCATCGTCATGTTGTTAAGGGTAAAACCAAGGAACTTTATGACCGTAAATGTGGCGATTATGGATGCAGGGATGGAGACTGCCGCGATAATGGTGCTCCTCCAGTTCCTCATGAAGACAAGAACCACGATGCTTGCCAGGAGGCCGCCAAGGATCAGGTGGTCCATCACCTCGTTATAAGATTTCTGGATGAACCTGGAGCGGTCCCTGACCACCTCCATCTTTATATCTGATGTGAGGGTCCCCTTTAGTGCATCCATCTTTTTCTTAATAGTATTAATGACCTTCACCGTATTGGTGCCTGACTGCCTCCTTACCAGAAGGGATACGGCATTTTCACCATCCAACCTCGATACGGTCCTTGGCTCCTCAAAGGTATCTTCCACCTTCCCTACATCTGAAAGCCTTATCGGAACTCCGCTTACATTGGCGACTATTACATCATTGAAATCCTCCACGGTATTAATCCTTCCCATGGTCCTCAAGACCATCTCCCTTTCACCGTGGGTTATCCTTCCGCCCGGGACCTCGACATTCTGCGCCCCTATGGCCCTGGCAACCTGATCAATTCCAAGACCATATGCATTTAGCCTGTTTATATCAACTGTTACCTGTATCTCCCTGTCCCTTCCACCAACCATAGTAATGGAACCAACACCGTTAACGGTCTCAAGGGACTCCTTTATCTTTTTCTTCGCCAGTTCAGTCACCTCCCTGGCCGAACGGTTCCCTGAGACAACTATGGCCATGACAGGGGCTGCGTCAGGGTCCATCTTCTGTATGATAGGTGAATCTGTATCTTTAGGGAACTGGGACACAATGGTAGCCACCCTCTCCCTGACCTCCTGGGCTGCGACATCTATATCCTTCTCGAGGAGGAACGTCACGAATACATGGGAGACACCTTCTACGGTTGTTGACCTGAGTTCGTCTATGCCACTTATAGTGTTTACAACCTCTTCCACGGGCTTGGTTATCTGGGTCTCTATCTCTTCAGGGGATGCCCCTTTCAGGGAGGTTGTTATTGTCACAGTAGGGAAGTCCACCTTTGGATATGTATCCAGCCCGAGGGTGAAATAAGACATGAGTCCAACAACCACCAGGAATGCTATCATCATGGTGGCAAAGACCGGATATTTTACGCTTATGTCGGCTAACTTCATCGCTTGACCTCTACCTTTACTCCGGTCGAAAGTTTGTTCAGGGCGGAGGTAGCAATGGCCTCTCCCTCCCTGACCCCTTCCGTTATTTCAAGCCAATTGTCAACCCTCTCTCCTACCTTAACAACTCGCTCAGAAGCTATTTCATTTTCTATAACAAAGACCTTTTTGACCCCAGCGAAAGAAATCAGAGAAGACTCCGTAACGAATACTCCCTTGTCATCACCCTTTGTTACAATCTTTCCTTTGGCAAAAAACCCCGGTTTCAATATTCCATCCTTATTTGAAAATGCGGCCTCTATGGGGAGAGTCCTTGTCTTCGTATCAAGAGAGGGACTCACTCTCACTACAGACCCTTCAAAAACCTTCCCAGGATATGCCTCGACTTTAACAAATACCTTCATCCCCTTACGAACAGCTCCAGCTGACCTTTCCGGGACAGACGCCTTGAGCTTGAGCGGCGACAGAGCCACGACTGAGGCCACAGCCGACTTATCATCAACATAGTCACCGACATTTACAAACCTCTCCTTAATGACACCTGAAAATGGGGCAACTATATCTGTATCCCTGAGCCTCTTTGTCGCCATTTTAAGTGCGGCCTGCCTCTCCTTTACAGTTGCCTCCAGCCCATTAAGCGATTCTCTGGCCTCATCACTCTCCCTCTCGGATATCAACCCTTTTTTGAAAAGGCCATCCGCTCTATCCCTGTTCAGTCTTGCCAGTTCGTACTTTGACTGGGCCTCCTTAAGGGCCTGGGTTGCCTGCTCATGTGATATCTTGTACTCCTCGGAATCAAGCCTGGCGATCAACTCCCGTTTTTTTACGGCCTCTCCAAGGTTTTTATATATTTCCAGTACCTTTCCCTTTACCTCGGCCTTAACAACGGCCTCCGCTTCAGCCTGGAGTTCTCCGACAAACAACACAGACCTTTCCACCGGCCTCAACTCTGCCTTTGCCGTGGTAATAAGGACACCTTTCTTTTCTTCCTGCTTAACCTCTTTCGGCGTTTCGGAATATCCCCAAATGGCAGGGATCAACAACATATACACTATTATTACGGCCCTGATTTTAAACATTAATAACTCCTCCTTCAATGGTCTTTAGTACGTTATCAAGAGACATCCTTAGCATTGACTTAAACACCTTGACCTCTTCCTCGGTAAACCCTTTTAATACATCTGCATTGAGGTCTATCGCTATACTACAGAGAGCTTTCTTAAGGGCCTTCCCCTCTTTGCTAAGAACGGCCTTTGTGACTCTCCTGTCCCCTTCATCCCTTACCTTACTAATAAAACCCTTCTTCTCCAGCCTGTTGGCAATCCCGGTGATGGTGGGTTTATCACAATACATACTCCTGCCGATATTGCTGAGAGGCTGACTGTCCTTCTCGAACAGCCTTGCCATAAACCCAAACTGGGGACCAGTGAGGCCATACTCCTTAAACCTTTCCTCAAAGGACCACTTCATAGCGGTAGCAAGCCTGTTCAGGAGGAACCCAAAGCTCTCATTAACCTTATACCTGTCCATGAGAATAATAGTTAGCATACTAACTATTATATGTCAACATTTCGGTGTGGCAATTCGTTCGTGGTGATAGAAACACTTGACTCTTTCATTTTTACACTGTATAATTTAATGTTTAAAAGGCCGACAATTCGGCCTTTTTCCTTTAGACTCAGATAGCCATTGATTATCTATGATTAATACTATTTTTATCAGTACTCATCATAACTTTTCTGAGTAAATCAGTGTCAATAAAGGTTTTGAGGATTTATACCAAGTTGCTTTCAAACACAAATTTATCTGTTATTGAAAGCTTACTTGGTGCTTGTACCCGGAAGTATTAATACAAAAGGAGAACAAAGAATGCAGTTACGTAAGGACATCAGAAACATCGCCATAATCGCCCATGTTGACCATGGCAAAACCACCCTGGTTGACGGTATGCTTAGGCAGAGCGGAATATTCAGGGCAAACGAGGCAGTTACTGAAAGGGTAATGGACTCCAACGACCTGGAAAAGGAGAGAGGGATTACGATCCTTGCCAAGAACACATCCATCCGCTACAAGGATATAAAGATAAATATCGTTGATACCCCCGGACATGCCGACTTTGGCGGAGAGGTGGAGAGGATATTAAAGATGGTGGACGGCGTGCTCCTTCTGGTAGATGCCTTTGAAGGTCCTATGCCTCAGACCAAGTTTGTCTTAAGAAAATCTCTTAACCTTGGACTGAAACCTATTGTGGTTATCAACAAAATAGATAGACCCGATTCGAGACCAGAGGATGTGGTAGACATGGTCTTCGATCTGTTCGTTGAACTGAATGCAAGCGATGACCAGTTGGATTTCCCGATCGTTTATGCATCGGCAAAACAGGGGATAGCCAAGATACACCTTGAAGACGAGTCCATAAACCTGGAACCTCTATTTGATTCAATTGTAAAATCTATCCCT
>JAENJC010000236.1 GCA_016844545.1 Deltaproteobacteria bacterium
AACGCTTTGCATGATTCAAGAGGGACAGATAACTCTTTTCAGATTCCCTCAAACCGACCAAGCATCCGGTAAACTTAGGCCAGCCCTTGTTCTCCGCAAAACACCAAGCCCATATGACGACTGGTTGATCTGCATGGTATCATCACAGTTGGCACAAGAACTCCCCGAATTTGATATAGTCCTTTATGAAAATGATTCCGATTTCGAGCAATCGGGGCTGAAAATATCCAGTGTCATAAGAATCAGCCGACTTGCCGTTGTAAGCAAGGATATCCTCCTTGGTTCAATAGGAAGCATCAGCGATGAACGGCTGAATCTTATCAAAAACAGACTTTCTACATGGATTAAGGGCACATAACAATCCGCTGCGCCAGTACAGCCGATTCGCAAAGCCTTGGACTACTCGCTGGTTGCAGGCCAACAAGGAATACAGGATATCTTGAAGACCTCAAAACATGATCCAGACCTTCTCTCCCTCTGTCTTGATTTCATAGGTCTTCACACTCCCTTCATCAGGTGGTAGCGCAGAACCGTCAATAAGGCTTATCTTCAAGCCGCATAAAATGTGGGGGTCAGGTCTTTAAACTTGACATTGTTGTTGGAGATTTGGAATTCCGGGGACACCATACATAAATCCAAACTCTCATCATGGATGTCCCTCTATTCTCTATTCTAAAAAAGATGTAAGTGATTTTACGAACGCCTGAACCCCGCATATACAGTCATCATATTAACTATTACTTCTTGACAAACAGTGATACCGCATATAGTATTACATTATGCACAAATTGATAAGGATTGTCCTTGATACGAATATACTCTATGCGGGACTTTATTCATCGAAAGGGGCTTCTTTTAAGCTCTTGCGGGCGATAGAAAAAGATAGAGTTAAAATGGTGATATCCACTACCTTGCTGTTTGAGTATGAGGATGTCCTTAAGAGGTCTAAATCCGTTCTGGGCTTATCAGACGGAGAAATTGACAAGCTGCTGGACTATTTCTGCCTTAAGAGCGAACATCAAAAGATACATTTCTTGTGGCGTCCTCAGCTACCCGATCCAAAAGATGATCACATATTAGAATTGGCTGTTGCCTCTGGAACAAGTATTATCGTGACTTACAATGCAAAGGATTTCAAAGAAATTGCGTCATTTGGAGTAAGGTCAATAACGCCCAAAGAACTAATGGAGGAAATATTATGAGTGCTTTAAGCCTGCGTTTACCTGAATCAATCCATCGTCATATCAAAGAGGTTGCTAAAATGGAAGGTGTTTCTATTAATCAGTTTATCTCGACTGCTGTATCAGAGAAAATCTCGGCCTTGATGACGGAAAACTATTTGATGACCAGGGCCAAGAGAGCGAAGAAAGAGGATTTCGGAAAAATTATGGCTAAGGTTCCAAGCCGGAAGCCACTGCCAGGCGATGAACTATAGTTTTTAGGATATCTTGCAGACCTCAAAACATGATCCATACCTTCTCTCCCTCTGTCTTGATTTCGTAAGTCTTCACGTTTCCTTCATCAGGAGGCAGAGCAGAACCGTCAATAAGGCTTATCTTCAAGCCGTGCATGGGGCAGATAACTGTCTCGCCTGAGACGATCCCCTCTGAAAGGGGGCCGCCTTTGTGGGGACATCGGTTCTCCACTGCCTTGATCCTGCCATCAGAAAGCCTGAATATTCCTGCCTCCAGCCCATTAAATCGCACAGTGCGAGCACCCATCACAGGAATTTCATCAACCTCACATACTTTATACCATTTCATGGCTCACCCCTTCAGCTTGGAGATTAATAGGCAGATAGTCGCCTGCAACTCCTGCCATACCCGTTTCTTTCGCAACGATTCGTTCATTCCAGGGATCGACTTTAAGGGTATCGAGATGTATTTCAAGCCGCTTGATCAGGGCCGCCCTGGAGTTTCTATCTACAATAACCAGATCCTTAACTCTTTTTAAACCTATCCGATCAATCCATACTGACGTCCTCTCGTTGTAACGGGCATCCTCCCTGTAGAACTGAAGATAGGCCTTTACTATCTCAGCCACTTCGTCCACTTCCTTTACGTTGCACAGCAGGTCTGCCGCTTTTACCCTCACACCGCCGTTTCCGCCGCAGTATATCTCCCAGGAACCTTTAATGCCCACTATGCCAAGGTCTTTTATGGACGCCTCGGCACAGTTCCGCGGGCATCCTGAAACAGCTATCTTTACCTTTGCGGGCGTCCATACGCGCTCCAGCATATTTTCAAGGCGGATACCGAGGGACATTGAGTCCTGCGTGCCGAATCTGCACCACTCAGATCCCACACATGTTTTTACTGTCCGCAGGGCCTTCCCGTAGGCATACCCGGATGGAACACCAAGCTCCTTCCAGACGTCTATCAACTCCTCCTTCCTGATCCCCAGAAGGGCGATGCGCTGCCCACCGGTAAGCTTTACAGCCGGGACATTGTATTTTCTTGCTGTATTGCCGATACGGATAAGCTCATCAGGTGTTGTCAGGCCTCCATAGATTCGTGGAACAACAGAAAAGGTGCCGTCCTTCTGTATATTGGCGTGCAGCCTTTCATTTGCAATACGCGACTGGCGGTCATCTACTGCTTCAGCCGGCCAGGCCGCCTGTATATAAT
>JAENJC010000068.1 GCA_016844545.1 Deltaproteobacteria bacterium
AATGCAAAAAGTGCGATTGGAGCGAATTCGATAAGGAGACGGACATCCTTGATGTCTGGTTCGACTCAGGGGTGAGCCATGCGGCTGTACTTGAGAAGAGGGAAGACCTCCAATCCCCTGCCGATCTTTATTTAGAGGGAAGCGACCAGCACAGGGGATGGTTTCACTCCTCCCTCCTTGCCTCTATGGGAACAAGGGACAGGGCCCCTTACAAGGCAGTCCTGACCCACGGCTTCGTTGTGGACGGTGAGGGGAAGAAGATGTCCAAGTCCGCAGGTAATGTCGTTGCCCCCCAGGAGATAATAAAGAAGTATGGCGCAGAGGTCGTGAGGCTCTGGGTTGCGGCAGAGGACTACAGGGACGACATCCGTATTTCGGACGGCATAGTGGTCCAGCTCTCAGACGCATACAAGAAGATAAGGAACACCTTCCGCTACTTATTAAGCAACCTGTATGACTTTGACCCAGCATCTGATATGGTGCAATACAAAGAGATGCTTGAGATAGACAGGTGGGCATTGCTCAGGCTCTATACCCTCTCAAACAGGCTTGAAAACGGGTACAACGACTTCGAGTTCCATCAGATATATCATTCTGCCCATACCTTCTGCGTAAACGACCTCTCATCCTTTTACTTCGACATCCTGAAGGACAGACTCTATACAGCCAGGAAGGACTCTATAGAGAGGCGTTCCGCCCAGACGGCACTTTTCCATATTCTAGAATCAATGGTAAGATTGATGGCCCCTATATTCTCCTTCACATGCGAGGAGGTATGGAAATTTATGCCCGCAGTTGCAGGGAGAGAGGAAAGTGTTCACTTGGCGTCATTCCTGAGCCCTAAGGAGGAATGGAAAGATGATGAGCTTCTGAAAAGCTGGGATATGCTTCGATCCGTCAGGGAAGAGGTTCTAAAGGTCCTTGAGGTAGCGCGAAGAGAGAAGATGATAGGCAACTCCCTTGAAGCGGAAGTTACTCTTTACGCCCCGGATGACCTCTACAGGTTACTCAGGGTCTACGAAGGGCAACTGAAATACATATTCATCGTTTCAAGCGTTATCCTTTACAGTGAAGACAGGGGAAAGCCTGTCGAGGTCACGGTAGGAAAGGCCTCAGGGGAGAAGTGCGAGAGGTGCTGGAACTACGATACATCAGTTGGTACAAACGGAGACCACCCGACGGTGTGCAACAGATGCGTTGGGGCGGTGAGTTAAGTGGTCGGCAAAAATAGATATATCCTCTTAATAGCCATAGCTGGGCTGGTCCTCATCCTGGACCAGCTCACAAAGCTTTATATAGTCTCGAGTTTCAGCCTGTACGAGTCTGTCACAGTCTTTAAGAACTTCTTTCACATCACATATATCCGTAATCCTGGGGCCGCCTTCGGGATATTTGCCGGAAGCGCTGTTTCCTTCAGGATCCCCTTCTTCCTGACCCTCTCTTTTGTTGCAATCGTTGGCATGCTCTTCTTTTATAAGACTGTAACAGAAAAACTTCTTCGTATCGCCATTTCGCTTATATTAGGAGGGGCTGTAGGGAACATGATAGACAGGGCGAGGTTTGGCGAGGTAATTGATTTCATTGACGTACACTGGTATGATCACCACTGGCCCGCCTTCAATGTGGCAGATTCCGCTATTACCATAGGCGTCGGGCTTTTGATACTTGATATGGTTTTGAAAGAAAAAAAGAAGAAAGAGATATAATCCACAGATTTCACAGATTGCGTAGATAAGATCGTTTAAGAAATAATCTGTGGAATCTGTGGACAAAAAAGGTTTTATGTATCCCATACTGATAAAGATTGGCCCTATTACCATTTACTCTTACGGATTCTTCCTTGCCATAGGTTTTATGCTGGCTGTCATCTATGTGACAAGGGAGGCCAAAAGGGCCGCTGTAGACCCCCAGAAGATTTCCGACCTGGCGTTTTACCTCATAATAGCTGCCCTCGTCGGTTCAAGGCTCCTGTTTATAATCACGGAGCCCCATGATTTTATGGAAAATCCCCTGGAGGTCTTCAAGATATGGAAAGGAGGGCTTGTCTTTTACGGCGGCTTTATTGGAGCACTCCTTACAGGTATCTGGTATGTAAAGAGGCACGGGATGCCTATCTGGAAGACCGCTGACATAGTTGCCCCTGCCATTGCGCTTGGGCAGTCACTGGGAAGGATAGGCTGCTTTTCCGCAGGGTGTTGCTATGGAAAGGAGACTACTGTTCCTTGGGCAGTAACATTTACAGACCACAACTCCCTCGCAAGGCTTGGTGTTCCCCTCCATCCAACCCAGCTATATGAGGCTGCCCTGGACTTCGGGATATTCCTTTTCCTGATCTCCTTCAGGAAGAGGAAGACCTTTGATGGACAGCTTATTTGGCTTTACACCCTTCTCTACGCCGTCGTACGTTTCATTGTTGAGTTATTCAGGGGTGATCCGAGAGGGTTCGTTGGCGGCATGCTGGCCACTTCCCAGTTCATAGGCATCGTCTTGATGCCCATCTCAGTATTTATGCTTATGAAACTCGGCAGGAAGAAGCCTGGATTTAAATGATCTGTATATCTCTTTCCAGCAGTTAAACAAAAAAGCCCCCTGGAGTTCCAGGGGGCTTTTTATTATCGTTCTATCAAAACATTTCTTAGCAGTCGTAATAGAGGGCGAATTCGTAAGGTGTAGGCCTCATAGCCATAGGTTTAACCTCGCTGGTTGTCTTGTACTCAATCCAGGTCTCGATAACGTCCTTGGTGAATACATCTCCCTTCAGCAGGAACTCATGATCATTCTGAAGTGCAGTAAGGGCCTCTTCCAGAGAGCCGCAGCATGAAGGAACCTTTGAAAGTTCCTCCGGGCTCAAACCGTAGATATCCTTATCCAGAGGGTCTCCTGGATGTATCTTGTTCTGGATGCCATCGAGGCCGGCCATCAGCATGGCTGCGAAGGCAAGGTAGCCGTTCGCTGCAGGATCGGGGAACCTTACCTCAATCCTCTTCGCCTTCGGAGAAGGTGAATACATAGGAATCCTAATAGATGCAGACCTGTTCCTTCCAGAATATGCCAGGTTTACAGGGGCCTCAAATCCTGGGACCAGCCTTCTGTATGAGTTGGTTGTCGGGTTGCAGATGGCGTTAAGGGCCTTGGCGTGCTTCAGTATTCCGCCGATGTAATACAGGGCCATCTTGCTCATCCCGCCGTACTCTTCGCCGGCAAACAACGGCTTTCCGTCTTTCCAGAGGCTCTGGTGAACATGCATCCCGCTACCGTTGTCACCGAAGATCGGCTTTGGCATGAAGGTCGCGGTCTTATTATGCATGTAGGCAACGTTCTTGATTATGTGTTTGAACCACTGGAGCTGGTCGCCCATCTTCAGAAGCGAGTTGAATCTTATGTCGATCTCTGCCTGTCCTGCGCTGGCAACCTCGTGGTGCTGTCTCTCGACCGGGATACCCATGCTCTCCATGATCATGCACATCTCAGTCCTGATGTCCTGCTGGCTGTCAGTTGGGGAAACAGGGAAGTAACCTTCCTTGTAACGAGGCTTGTAACCCAGGTTCGGGCCTTCCTCTCTGCCGCTGTTCCAGCGACCCTCAATGGAGTCGATATAATAAAAACCGTGATTACCGTGCTGGTCAAAACGGATGTCATCAAATATAAAGAACTCCGGTTCAGGACCAAAGTATGCGGTATCTGCAATACCTGTTGACTTGAGGTATAGCTCTGCCTTCTTTGCTATGCTCCTCGGGTCCCTGCTGTAGGTTTCCCTGGTTATAGGGTCTATGATATCGCAGATAAGGCTGAGAGTTGCCTCCTCCATGAACGGGTCCATTACCGCTGTGGACGGGTCCGGGACAACGAGCATGTCGCTGGCATGGATAGGCTGCCATCCCCTGATGCTTGAGCCGTCAAAACCCAGCCCCTCCTCGAATATCTCCTCTTTCAACTCTGAGACAGGGATGGTGAAATGCTGCCAGATACCTATGAAGTCCAGAAACTTCAGGTCTACCATCTTTGCGTTATTTTCGCCTGAAAACTTTACTACATCCTTCGGTGTCATCTTTACTCCTCCTTTATTAAGATAGGTTGAGGTTGAGGCTTAGGTCGAGAAAATCCTAAACCTAAACCTTAGCCTTAACCTGCTTTTTTAAATCGCCTCTTCCCCTCTTTCCCCTGTCCTGATCCTGACAACCTCTTCCACAGTTGTCACAAATATCTTACCATCCCCTATCCTTCCGGTCTTGGCTGCGTTCTCTATGGTCTCTATGACCTTGTGAACCATATCGTCCTTGACTACGATCTCCATTTTTACTTTGGGAAGGAAATCTACAACATACTCCGCCCCTCTGTAAAGCTCCGTATGTCCCTTCTGGCGGCCAAAACCTTTTACCTCGGTGACGGTAATTCCCTGGATACCTATCTCGTTTAAGGCATCCTTGACCTCGTCCAGCTTGAATGGTTTTATAATTGCGGTCAATAGTTTCATCTCTAAAACCTCCAGTCAATACCGGTTGCTTTTAACATAAAAAAAAGAGCATTGCAAGGAAGAATGAAAAACCTCAATCCCTGCTTCAAAAGCTGGTAAACTTAAAGCGATGCAAGGGGTATGCCGTATCATAATCTATTGATTTTACGGGAGTTGACTCTTTTGTTAAGCCTGAAATTGATATTATCTGCTCATTAGTTAAGCAAACATATATTTTACCATCTTTCAAGTGTGAATAATATCGCCTGTTTAAAAATATCTGCCCACGTTGTGGACAGTTGCATAATTTTTGTGCAGATCGTTGAAAGAGCGGCAGTTCCGTCGTTTATGGCGGCTGATACGACTGCGCTCATTGTTGAAGAGAGACAGGAATTCCACTATAAAGGCCAGAACAGCCTTATTTATTAAGGCACCTGACCACCTCACCTATATACATCCTGTGGAAGTCCTTCTTGGGGTAGAAGGCCTGTAAGTTTTGATCAAGGAAGTGCTTTGCATCTAAGTCCTGGGAGTATATCTTCCTGCATTCAAATACAAGGCGTGCCTGATCGAAATATATAGCCCCTGAATCGCTGAAGACGGGAGTAAGCCCTGTCTCGTTTACCTTGTTTACGTCCCTGCCGGACTTGGCGCCGCAGAACTCAAGGATGCTCTTGTGTTTTTCCTCAAAGAAGGACAGTGTAAATATCTCCGCCTTTTCCACAAAGTCGAAGGTGTAGCGCTGAGGCCTTATGAAACAGAAGCAGACCTTTTTATTCCAGAGATAACCAAGCCCTCCCCAGTTGGCCGTCATGGTATTGAACCCTGACTGTGTACCTGCGGTAATCAGCATCCAGTCAGAGCCTATGAGCTTAAATGCGTTATCGGTTATCATTCCAGGTTCGATCTCTTTAAACTTGTTTGGCATATATCCTCATCTTTAAGCAGACGTTGTTAAACAGTCATGATTTTATATGCTCATTATTTTAAACGCAACTGAAAGTTACCTTCCCATAACAAGTATTACCCCGGCAACTATATATATAAACTCCCCTCCCCTGGCGGGAGGGGATTGAGGGGAGGGGGAGACCGTTGTAAACTCACGATCTTTCCCCCCTACCTTAATCCTCCCCCGTCAAGGGGGAGGAGATAGAATTTAGATATTTAATTGCCGTTTTAATAATATGACGGCTATCGGGGAATAGTCTCGAACAACAGTTTCATGGCATTCATAAGTAGGGAGGTTGCAATAAGGTGACAGGCATGGTATTTTTAAATCGTAAACAAATGTTCATGTTCAGATTAATACAATACAAATAAACTAGGAGGTGCAGTATGACAGCAAGAAATCAGGTTTACAGGTGTGAGACGTGCGGCAATATAGTAGAGGTGCTTAATGCTGGCGGAGGAACATTGGTATGCTGCGGGGCAGAGATGACACTTATAGTTGAGAACACAGTGGATGCATCGAAAGAGAAGCACGTCCCGGTAATAGAAAGGACAGCGGATGGGATAAAGGTAAAGGTCGGAACTGTTCCGCATCCTATGGAGGACAAGCACTTCATCATGTGGATTGAATTGATCGCAGATGGGAAGGTATACCGTCAGTTCCTGACGCCTGGGAGTGCGCCCGAGGCCTTGTTCCCTGTGGCAGCCGGAAATGTGACCGCAAGAGAATATTGTAACCTTCACGGTCTTTGGAAAAGCTGATACAAAACTGCCGGAAATCATATACAATGCTATGAAGGAGACAAACAATGATCAACAAGAAGGTGGAGAATGCATTAAATAAGCATCTCAATTCCGAGCTTTACTCTGCATATCTTTATATGTCCATGTCTGCCAATTTTGAATCTGCAAACCTCAAGGGGTTTGCCAACTGGATGCGGGTTCAGATACAGGAGGAGATGGTCCACGTTAGGAAGTTTTACGACTATATACTTCAGAGGGGAGGGAAGGTGGTCCTGACAGCTATAGACAGTCCGCCAGCGGGTTGGGTCTCTCCCCTGAAGGTCTTTGAAGATGCGCTAACACACGAGCAGCTGGTCACAAACCTTATAAACGCCCTTGTCAATCTTGCCTTCGCTGAAAAAGACCATGCCACCGTCAACTTCCTCCAGTGGTTTGTAACGGAACAGGTTGAGGAGGAGGCCTCCTTCAATGATGTCCTCCAGAGGCTCAGGATCATAGGGAAGGACGGAGGCGCCCTCTTTATGCTCGACAAGGAAATGGCCGCCAGGGTCTTTGTACCTCCTGCGACTACAGCGGGGCAAATTGACAAGAGAGTCCTGACACCTTGTAGCACACGCACAAGGTGTTTTTTGCAAATATTTTTCAGCTTACCATTGACAAACAACTGGTCAATCGGAGGAGAGCAGGCATGCGCATCCTTATAGTGGAAGATGAAAAGGCCATTGCCAACAACCTGAAAAGAGGGCTCTCTGAAGAGGGGTATAGCGCAGATGTGGCATATGATGGAGAAGAGGGCGGCTTTATGGCAGAGACCGAGCCATACGACCTGATCATTCTCGATATAATGCTCCCAAAGGTTGACGGCTTCACTGTCCTCAAGAATATCAGGAAGCAGGGGATTAAGACCCCTGTCCTTATGCTGACAGCGAAGGACGCGGTATCAAACAAGATCAAGGGGCTTGATACCGGGGCGGATGACTATGTTATAAAACCGTTCGACTTCGATGAACTCCTGGCCAGGGTCAGGGCCCTGCTGAGGCGGAAGGGAGAAGTCAAATCGGCAATTATAAGCATAGGGGATTTAGAGATAGACACAGCAGGGCATCAGGTCAAGAGGGGAGGGAAGGATATAAAGCTTTCAGCAAGGGGGTATGCTCTTCTGGAGTACCTGGCATATAATAAGGATAAGGTTGTAACAAGGACCGATATATCCGAACATATATATGACTATGACTTTGACCTTGACAGCAACATTATAGACGTCTATATAAACATCCTTAGAAACAAGATTGATAAGGGGTTTGAAAAAAAGCTGATCCACACCGTCCGGGGAGCCGGATATATCCTGAGAGAGTGAAATTGTAGAGATGTCACGACAAAGCTCTCAACCTTATAACTATGATTAGATCTATTAAAACACGCCTTATTATATTCTTGATTCCAGTCTTCGCAGTCATTGTGACAGGTCTTGGATTTTTCCTTTATAATCGTCTTGACACTATTGTGATGGAGATGGTTGACCAAGTCCTTTTAGGCAAGGCAGATCTTATAAAAGGACTTGTTCATTCGGACCATGGAGAAATAGAGTTCGAGATGTATCATGTAACAATTGGAGACTACTCTATAACCGCTTCAGGGCATTATTTTGAGGTTGCCGATACTAAAGGGAATAGCCTTGTCAAATCAATATCTCTTGGTGAGCATACCTTAAACGGGTCGCGTTACCCTGAAAAGATAAGATACTTTATGGGAACAGGACCGTATCAGGAGCCTTTACGACTTTTTATTGAGGAATTTCAAGTTCTCGGAGATACTTATGTCATTTATGTAGGCGAAGAGATAAGGAAGGAGCTTGCTCTCCTTAAGGCTTTCAGGATATTCCTTCTCACTGTATTTCCCGTAGCAATATTGATCGTCGCAATTATAAGCATGATTGTTATACAGGTTTCTCTTCGTCCGCTCGCCTCATTTTCCAGGCAGATTGGTTTAATCACAGAGAAACGGCTCCATGAAAGGATCGATTCTCGGGGGGTGGATTCAGAGCTCAAGGAGATAACTTTATCTTTCAATGAGACGATGAACCGCCTGGAGAAGGCCTTTCAGGCCCAGAGGGACTTCTTATCAGATGCATCCCATGAACTTAGGACACCTACCGCTGTAATAAAGAGTACCGTAGATGTCACCTTACGGCGGGAGAGGTCTGGCGTCGAATACAGAGAGGCATTGGAAACTATAAAGGATGCGGCTGAGAGGATGGGAGGACTTATAGACAGGCTATTGAAGCTATCAAGACTTGATGCAGAGCAGAGCGAGAAAAAAGAAAGGGTCAACCTGAAAGAGATACTGGGAACAGCTTTAAAGACGATCGCTCCGCTGGCTGAGGCTCAAGAGATCGATATGTATACTGAAAGGGCAGAGGATGTGACTGTGGAAGGAGACAAAGACCAGCTTGTAGAGCTCTTCCTCAGTATCCTTGATAATTCCATTAAATACAACAGGCCAAAGGGCAGCGTGAGCCTTTCCCTGGCAAGATTGGATAATTGGGCAGTTGTAAAGGTGGCAGATACCGGTATTGGAATTGCACCTGAGATTTTGGGCAAGGTATTTGACAGATTCTACAGAGAAGATATGTCCAGGGGGGAGATTCCGGGGACCGGCCTGGGGCTTCCAATAGCAAAGGGTATTGCCGAGAGCAACGGCGGGAGGATAGAGGTTGAGAGCAGGGTAGGGGAGGGGAGCACGTTTACTGTATACCTGCCTCTGGCGGCCTCTTCCTAACTTGCGGCAACCTTGACGACTATCTTGAATACGTGGGATGCCTTGCCTGCTGCCAGTTTTGGGGCATGGCCGTCTTCGGGATACAGCACAGCCAGCTCCCCTGCCTTAAGATAAATAGGCGTCACCTCACTCTCTGGCGCCGTGCCGAAACAGATATCCTTTTCCTCGTCATATTCTTCGGTAACAACCATCCGTTCAGCAGGGGCCCAGCCTATGACCTCCTCTCCGGATACCATATA
>JAENJC010000069.1 GCA_016844545.1 Deltaproteobacteria bacterium
GGCCACAGTTGATGCCCTTTCCAAGTATGCACTTAAGGATTCAGGAGAGGAGGTCGTCGCCTGGGCAAGCTGGGGGTTTGCAACCCCCTTTCTACTGGCTACCCTTCCGTTTATTGAAATACCTACCCTTGACCTTACCTTCTGGATAGCAACAATCCTTGCGCTTCCCCTGGAGCTGGTAGCAGTACTCTTTTATATCAGGTCCATAAAGATTTCTCCCCTCTCTTTGACCATTCCCTTCCTTGCCCTGACCCCTGTATTTCTTATTGCGACATCCTTCTTTATACTTGGAGAGCTCCCGGATTCATCGGGCATAGCAGGAATAATACTTATAGCAGTCGGAGCATATCTTCTAAATCTGAACAGCTCTGGCAAAGGGTTCCTTGCGCCGCTTACAGCCATATTGAGGGATAAAGGCTCCCTATTAATGATAGGCGTCTCCTTCATCTACAGCATAACCTCAAATCTCGGCAAGATAGCTGTACTCCACTCATCTTCTCTTGATCGGGGTTGTATTTGCCATAATGGTCATGGCCCATTTCTTGGCGATAAGGCTGGTGGAGGTAGCCTACATGATCTCTGTAAAGAGGACGAGCCTGATATTCAGTGTTCTCTATGGCTGGCTGGTCTTTAAAGAAGAGCATATAAGGGAGCGGCTTCTCGGATGCGTGGTGATGGTGCTGGGGGTGGTCTTGATAACTTTGTTTTAATGCCAAGTTGTTTTCAAACATCTACTATTGAGCCTAATGAAAGCAACTTGGTATAAGATACTATGTTACTTGAACCTCTCATAAAGCTTCTTTATAAGGGTCTCTCTTTCCATGACCTCTATATCAGTACCATAATCGGTATACACAGGCCTTTCCTCCTTACAGAAGGTCCCAAGGTGCAGCTTATCCTCCGTCATGGCAAGGGTAATGGCCTTTACCCTGTCGTCTGGTAGATAATCCGTTGACATCAATTCGGTCCTTTCGTTGTAATACCTGAAGGTCTCCCTCTCATTAAATGTAATGCATGGCGAAAGGATATGCAGAAAGGAAAAGCCCCGATGAGAGATCCCCTCTTTAATCAGATCAACCAAGGCATCTGGTTTTCCGGGGAATCCACGGCCCACAAATGAGGCGCCGTACACAAGGGCCATTGCAACCGGGTTTAAGGGAGCTTCTGGAGAGCCCTTTGGTGTAGTCTTGCTGACAACCCCTTTTTGTGCTGTTGGTGACGGCTGTCCCTTGGTCATCCCATAGAGCGAGTTGTCTATGAGAAGATATGTTATATCCATGTTGCGCCTCGCCATATGCGGGAGATGCCCGCCACCTATGGCCAGGCCGTCTCCATCCCCGGCTGCGGCGATAACTGTCAGCTGCGGATTTGCAAGCTTTATCCCCATGGCAATAGGCAATGCCCTTCCGTGGATGGAGTGGAAGCCGTAGCACTTCACAAAAGCCGCAATCCTGCTGGAGCACCCTATCCCGGAGGCGAGAGCAAGATCCCTTGACTCTATATTAAGGTCGCTCAGGGCCTTCATGAGGCAGCTAAGGACTCCATAATCACCGCACCCCTGGCACCAGATGGGCTTTGCGCCCCTATAGTCCATTGGGCTCTTTTTATCCATGGATTTTCCTCTCCTTGTAAAGTTTGATCAAGTTTACCACACAGTCGCCAAAATACCATTATCGAATAGATAAGAGAATGAACCTCTTGTAGAGCTCTCCTATTTGTTATCCCCGCAGCGCTTTTGTGCGGGAACCATGTCTAAACCATCTCTCTGATAGAGATCTTCGGGGGTGGGAGTGATTTGTAAATTTCTGTGAGTAAAGTGTTGTGTCCCGTTTTCCTCAATGAAAAGGATCGTGACAAACATTTCTTCAGTGAGCTATAGAGACAGCGTGTGCGGATGTTGTAAGGGAGAGGTGAAGCATTTTGAGATTGCTGAAAGTGAGGCCCGAATAATATAGGGTTCCTGGGTTGCCTGTAAACCTTCGACCGACAGGAAAGGCGGATGAACTCCAAAACAAGAAGGGCTCCGCAATGAAGCCCCTTCTTGTGTCCTGAGCCATTTTATCTACGGCACCAGAGTAAAGTCCTGTGTTGCACCCCCCGTTGAAATGTCCTTGCTGGCCGACTGGGTCTGGTAGCCGGTAGCGGAAGCTTCAACGGTGTATTTGCTCGCGACGGCAGTTTGTTCAACAAATGCAATCGGCAGCGTACCCGTACCGTATTGGCCGAGCAGCGGCGCACCAATGGGCAAGGTCAGCGTATAGGCGCCGGACGCTGTATCATCGGCTGCCACAAACTTCACTGTCACGATCGGGGAGGGGTTCGGGGGGATCGGGGCAGAACCGATGTTTTGCTTCGCTGCCACGTAGGCTACTTCAGTCGAACTTGCCGGATTCAAGATTGCGCTCCCGCTTATGCTTCGAGTCTCAGACACCGGCAACGTGATCCAATTGCCGCTGCCGCTGGTACTGACCACGGTTGTGCTGGTGGTGGTAACGACCGGCACAGTGGCAATAACTGCCGTGGCATGGCCGTTTGCAGTGAGTACGACATCGTAGTTTCCAGGCGCAAGACGAGCGAGGAAGAACTCGCCGGTTGTCGCGTTTGGCGCAGTGGATTGAACTATGGCACCGTTCTGTTGCGCCGTAACCATGACGCTGCTACTCAGTAACGCGGTATCTACAAAACCGTCAATGCCGTTCAGCACAAAGGGGATTACCTTGACCACAGGTTTCAGCGCATAGGTTCCGTTGCCACGCTTCACAATGGACTTGCAGGCGTCGAAATCCAGTACCAGGTCGACACGTTGTCCGGATGCAACGTCGAACTCGTTGACCAGCTTGATCCCGCTTTGCACCGCGCTTGGGGTAACAAGCGCAATCTCGGCGGTGGTGCCCGAAAGGACAACCGAGTTGGCGAGACTCGAACCGGTGTTCGGATCCAGCACCAGGCGCAGTTGCGTGTAATGCCCTGCTGCCAACGGGGTCTCGCCAAGGGCTTCGAGCGCGCCGTTGGTCAGGCTGAGCAAATTTATTTTCCGCGCAGGGTTCAGCGTAATATCAGCCCAGCCGGCATCATTGTCGGATGCCGAACTGCTTTGGTGCACCCGCACTTTAACGACCGTCACATTCACCGCGTCAAAGCCGCAGGCTGGCGCATCGGTCAGTGAAACGCCGAGGGTGCCAGAGCCGCCACCTCCGCATGATGTAAGGGCAATACTAAAAAGTATTGCTAAAAGCGCTTTAATCATTCTCATACCTATTCTCTCCTTTTATCAGGGTAATTGTATTACAATATTTATCACATATTCTTATGTTGATCAAGTTTTATAACAGCTTTCTTCAATCCTCTTTAGAACCTCAGCGACCTTAAAAGGCCTCCCCTCACATAAAGTAAATGATTCACAAGTGATGCCGTTAGACCTTAGGACAGCTGCAAACTGGCCGGTATAGTTATTTTCCACTACAACAACCTTTTTCAAAGGCCTTACAAAGTCCTCTATGATGTCTGTCTGTAAAGGGTTCAGGAGCTTGGGGTAAAGGGCGGCAACCTTAAGACCCACTTCATTGGCCTTGCTAACGGCCTCTCTTACAGCCCCTTCGGTAGACCCCCATCCGATGATCCCTATCAGTGCATCGGCAGCACCGAATCTCACAGGTTTAACAGACTCGAGCTTGGCCAGTTCCAGTTTCCCCCATCTCTTTGCAGTCATAGCGATGTGATTATCAGGGTCGTATGAAGGAGAACCGTCCTCCCTGTGTTCAAGCCCAGTAGCAGCATGCTCGCCGCCCTCCATGCCCGGCACTGCCAAGGGTGAAACGCCGTTGTCTGTTAACCTGTATCTCTTATAACCTTTCAACTCCTCTATATCCGGTTTAAGACGCTGGGCCAACTTCAAACCGGACAGGTCGAAAGGAGATACCGTTTCTCTTCTCTGTCCCAAAAACTGGTCTGATAGTATAAGTACCGGCGTCTGGCAGGCCTCTGCGATGTTGAATGCCTCGATGGTCAGATAGAAGCACTCCTCCACTGTGGACGGGGCCAGGACAATCCTCGGCGAATCGCCGTGGGAGCCGAAAATGGCGATGTTAAGGTCGGACTGCTCGGTCTTCGTCGGCATCCCTGTGGAAGGCCCCGCCCTCTGAACATCCACTATCACGACAGGAACCTCTGCCATTGACGCAAGTCCTATCCCCTCAACCATAAGCGAAAGACCCGGTCCTGATGTGGCCGTCATCGCCTTGCTTCCAGCGAAGGAAGAACCCAGCACAGTGCATACGGCTGATATCTCGTCCTCAGTCTGAATAACTCTGCCGCCCACCTTTGGAAGCTCGGTTGCAAGGAACTCCATAATATCGGTTGCTGGTGTGATCGGATAACCGGCAAAAACCTTCACTCCTGCGGCAATAGCACCCATAGACAGCGCCTGGTTCCCAGAGAGGATAAGCATCTCTTGTAGCGAACTTCTCATCTCAAGATTAAAACCTGTTACGCTGGCCTTAGCAGTCACGTTGTCAAGCCCCATTTTAAGGGCCGACAGGCTCTTTTCGCCAAACCTTGCTTTCACAATATCCGCAATTATCTCAAATGGAAGACCAGAGACGGCAGAGAAGGCCCCAAGCGCCACCAGGTTCTTTGAAACAAGTGAGTTTAGCTTCTGGTAAGATATTGAGGCAAGAGGAACGCTTATCCCCTGGATTCCTTCTGGAAGCGAAGGGGTAAACGTCTTCTGTGAGCCGAAGGTGTCTAGGGGCTGCCCGTCGTATATGACAAGGCCACCTTTCTTGATTTCGCTAAGATTAAGGCTTACTGCATCCTGATTCAGGGCTATGAGGATATCGACCTCATCCCCGTGGGAAAGGACAGGGGAGTCAGAGACCCTGACCTGGGCCATGGATGGCCCATCACCCCTCACCTCTGCACCATAGCTCTGGAAGAGCATCGTATGGTGCCCCGCCCTCTTCATCGCTAGGTTCAACATATCCCCGGCAGAAAGAACTCCTTCCCCCGCAGTCCCAGCAATCCTGATAACAAGGCTATTTGACATATATAGGAGTTTAGCATTTACAAACTTTGTTCGCAATAACTGTATATCCAGTTCGTCAAGATTTTTATTGAAGCATGCAGTATTTAATGGTATAAAATCTATCAAATTACACCTATAAGGAGGGGTTATGATAAAAGAGATCGAGAAGCTGCTCGGAGATGAGGCAAAGTCATTACTGGAGTACAAGTGTACCGGTATCCCGAAGGAAACTCTCCACCTCCCTGCTCCGGATTTTGTTGACAGGCATTTCATAAATTCCAACAGAAGCAATAGCGTTCTGCAGAGTCTTCAGTGGATGTTCAAACAGGGGCGCCTTCATAGTACAGGCTACCTTTCGATCCTGCCCGTTGACCAGGGGATAGAACACTCCGCAGGTGCATCATTCGCTCCGAATCCGGAATACTTCGACCCTGAGAATATCATCAGGCTTGCCATGGAAGGGGGATGCAACGCCGTTGCTTCGACCCTCGGGGTCCTCGGACTGCTTTCCAGGAAGTATGCCCATAAGATACCCTTCATAGTAAAGATAAACCACAACGAGATCCTCTCTTACCCAAACAAGTATGACCAGATAATGTTTGCCAGCGTGGAACAGGCTGCCGACATGGGTGCTGTAGCCGTTGGAGCCACCATATACTTCGGCTCTGATGAATCAAGCCGCCAGATCCAGGAGGTCAGCCAGGCCTTCCAGTATGCGCACGAGCTGGGCCTTGCAACCATCCTATGGTGCTACCTCAGGAACAACGCCTTCAAAACCAAGGAGGCCGATTATCATACTGCCGCAGACCTGACAGGCCAGGCAAACCACCTTGGCGTAACCATAGAGGCGGACATCATCAAACAGAAGCTCCCTGATTGTAACGGCGGTTACAACGCCCTGGCTTTCGGGAAGACCCACAAGCTCGTATACGATAAGCTCACATCCGCAAACCCCATAGACCTGACCCGTTACCAGGTGGCAAACTGCTATATGGGAAGGATAGGCCTCATCAATTCAGGCGGCCCCTCAGGGAAGAACGATCTGGCGGAGGCGGTGAAGACCGCTGTGATAAACAAGAGGGCAGGCGGAATGGGCCTGATATCGGGCAGGAAGGCGTTCCAGAAGCCGATGAAAGAAGGGGTTGCGCTCCTTAATGCCATCCAGGATGTGTATCTGACCAAGGAAGTTACTATAGCATAGTATGGGCGGGGTGACCCCGCCCCTACAGCTAATATTTTTTATCAAAAGGGGCTGCAGCCCCTTTCTTTTTGCCCTTGACACCCCCTTAAATCTCATATTTAATGAAGCCGTGGAACTGCTGAAAATCAACAATCTAAGGACCTCCTTTTTTACTGAGGCAGGAGAGGTCAAGGCCGTGGACGGAGTTTCCTTTTCTATAAACAAAGGGGAAACCCTCTGCCTTGTCGGGGAGTCGGGCTCAGGAAAGAGCGTGACGGCACTTTCCATTATGAGGCTTGTTCCAAGGCCCGGTAAAATTATTAGCGGAGAGGTGATCTATCAGGGGCATGACTTGCTGAAGTTTAGCGCAGGTGAGATGCGGGAGATAAGGGGAAAGGAGATTTCCATGGTTTTTCAGGAACCGATGACATCCCTAAACCCGGTATTTACCATTGGCGACCAGATAATGGAGGCGGTCGCCCTGCATCAGGGGCTTGGAAAGAGGGATTCGCTGAATAAGGCCATTGAAATGCTTGATCTCGTGGGGATTGCAGATTCTGAAAGGAGGGTAAGGGACTATCCTAACCAGCTCTCAGGAGGGATGAGGCAGAGGGTGATGATCGCTATGGCACTATCATGCAACCCAGACCTTCTAATTGCCGATGAGCCGACCACTGCGTTAGATGTGACAATTCAGGCACAGATACTGGACCTCATAAAAGGGTTAAGGGAAAGGCTTGGCATGTCCGTCCTGCTGATTACCCACGACCTGGG
>JAENJC010000237.1 GCA_016844545.1 Deltaproteobacteria bacterium
TGTATCTAAATCCTTACTGCTTTCAATCTTGTAGATCATGTCGCCTCCTTTTTATACCAAGTTGCTTTCAAACAGCTACTTTTTTAGGTTGATGAAAGTTTACTTGGTATTATGCCTTTATAGTTTACATTCAACTTGGCCCTATGGCAAGTTTATCTATTTTTATTGCCCAGCTTATTAGTCCTGCATCTCCCTTGTAAAAGGGTAGCAATTGAAAGTGATTATGTCAATATTAAAAGATAAATATATGAATAATTATATATCTATTCAGGCGAAAATATGATCTTAAGGTTAATTTATCTGTCATCCTTGAAATAATAGTTGATTTCCATCCACATTTGGACAATCTCATCCTGAACACTGTAACATAGTATTACATTACCATGCAAAACGTGCAGAGCTGGCACACGCGCATCGGTAAAAAACGCAATATAAACAACTATATATTGGTGGCATGAATGTTGCTATACTATAAAAATATATAAATTTGTTTTATAGTCCAGAGGAGGTTTTGAATTGGGAACTACAACAAGAAGCAGGATACTGGTTATAGATGACGATCTGGTTTTTAGGCATTTGCTTGATGCCATATTGTCAAATTCAGGTTATGATGTTGACCTTGCTGAAAACTGCAGACGAGGATTTCAACAGCTTAAGGTAAAAAACTATGACCTTATAACCTTGGACGTGAATATTCCGGAGATGGATGGTCTGAGCTTTTATACCAAGATCAGAGAAGAGTTGCCTGGGTTTGAGAAGAGGGTACTGTTTGTTACAGGCGATTCAAGCAATGAGACGCACTTATTTTTTACACGAAATGATTGCAGGCATCTGTCCAAACCTTTCAGGATGCCTGATTTGCTGCATGAGATAGGTGTTATCCTGAAGAAAAAAGAGGATAGGTATGCAGGATAAAATTATCTGCCAGAATTGTAAAAAGAGTTACCACAAAGCCGTTTCTGAGTCATACACGTTTGTCCATAATGTGATTTTGTCTTCAGCAGGAAGGGTGCCATAGGCCAAACACTGAATGGAAAGACGACTGAAAGTATAGGTGAAACCGCTTCACTGGCAGGCCTCAGATGTTTTGAATCAATACCTTTCCCGTTAACTTATAAAGTTGGGGCCCCTCAAAAAAAGCCTCAATAGAACACGATAACCTCCTCTTACACCCCAAGCTTCCTTCCCATCTTATTGTTTTCAAATTGCTCTCAATTTTCAAGCCGATATTGCTATTCTGACATTCTCAAAAGCATTAGATCGTCATTTTGCCAATAACTCCCTAAAATAATTTCTGGCTATCAATTTATGCTTAAAAAAACCTTGACAAGGTGGAATGCCGAAGGTATAGTTTGTCCACAAAGTGGTATAAAGTGGCATGAAGTGGGTTGGAGTGGTTTGAGTATTCTTAAGGAGTCCTGATGTTTCGCGGGCAGTACGAACATACGATAGACCCGAAAGGTAGAGTCAGCGTGCCTTCCAAGTTCAGGGAGGTTCTTGCCGCAAAGGGGGACGGTCGTCTTGTTATTACACCTTTCGAGAACCATCTGATGGCTTATCCCTTTGATGAATGGCGTACCTTTGAGGACAGGATGGCCTCTCTTTCCTTTGTAAAAGAAGAAGAAGCGGCCTTTGTCAGGTATCTGATTTCAGGCGCTGTTGATTGTGATGTGGACAAGCAGGGAAGGGTTTTGATACCACCAACATTAAGGGAGAGCGCGGGTCTTGAGGTAGAAGTGGTTCTTGCCGGTGTCCTCAAGAAGTTTGAGATATGGGATAAGAAGCGCTGGACTGATGAGAGGAAGAAGACACTGGAAAACTTCGGCAGCATAAAGGGGGCCTTAGCCGGTCTGGGGCTTTAAATGGGGGCATTGCACGTTCCGGTACTGCTGAACGAGGCCCTGGTGTATCTGGATCCTAAGAGCGGTGGAGTGTATATAGACGGGACTCTGGGGATGGGCGGTCATACCTGTGAGATACTGAAAAGAAGTTACCCTGACGGCAGGGTGATAGGGATAGACAGAGACACCGAGGCATTGAAGATAGCATCGGCGCGGCTTCAGGAGTTTGGGGATCGGGTCTCTCTGATGCACGGGAACTTTTCAGAAATGGGAAGGCTCGCTCACGAGCTTGGAGTCAAAGAGGTTGACGGGATCCTTTTGGACGTTGGTGTTTCCTCCCTTCAGATAGACACAGATATAAGGGGATTCAGCTTTTTGAGAGATGCCCCCCTTGACATGAGGATGGATACAACTTGCGGTATTACGGCTGGGGATATTGTAAATAACTACTCAGTTGGGGAGCTTCAAGAGATCCTCTGGAACTTTGGGGAAGAGAGTTATGCAAGAAGGATTGTCAGGGAGATTATAAAGGCCAGGGAAATTGCAAGGATTGCGACTACCAGGGAACTGGCCAGGATAGTGGAAAGGTCGATTCCAAGGAAGGATTGGCCCAGAGAGATACATCCAGCAACCAAGACATTCCAGGCCTTAAGGATTGCGGTAAACGATGAGCTTGGTTCACTGGAACGCGGGCTGGACGAGGGTATGGGGCTCTTAAAGGAAGGGGGAAGGTTCTGTGTCATATCGTT
>JAENJC010000070.1 GCA_016844545.1 Deltaproteobacteria bacterium
CATGCAGGTTGAGATAACAAGGGAGATCGCCCTGTCTATTTACACAACCATTGTTGTGGATACTGGCTCCTTCCATTACGGAAACTCAAACCCAGAGGCGTTCAGGATCGCAGGTGAGATGGTGGATATTGGAGTTGAGCCGTGGGTTGTGGCTGAGAACCTGTATGAGAGCCAGCCTGAAGGAAGGATAAGGCTGCACTCCCTGGCATTAAACACCCTCTCCACCCATTATAACGGCAAGATCGGCTTCATCATGGTATCAAAAGAGATGTACAAGGCTACAGGGACAACGGCAGAAGATACCGACGGAATTGTCAATTATGCCAGGTCTCTGAAGGGTGTGGAGGTAGCAATGTTTATTAGAGAGATATCTCCTGATAAGTACAAGGCCTCTCTCCGCTCCAAGGGTCGTGTGGATGTTACCAAGATTGCGGAGAGGTATGACGGAGGAGGCCATGTTAATGCCGCAGGATGTGTGCTTAAGGGAAGCCTGTCGGAGATAAAAAAGAATCTGTTAGAGGCAACTGAGGAGATACTTTTTAAGGGTAAGGGATGAAGGATGGTATTCTGGTCGTGGATAAACCTGAAGGGGTTACATCCCATGACGTTGTTAACTCGGTCAGAAAGATTGTCGGGACAAGAAAGGTCGGGCACGCTGGAACCCTCGACCCCTTTGCTACCGGGGTCTTGATAGTTGGACTCAATCAGGGGACAAAGCTCCTCCCTTTTTTGCAAATAGACGAGAAGGAATACGAGGGCGCTGTCAGGCTCGGTGTTGAGACTGATACCCTTGACAGGGACGGCAGGATTTTGAGAGAGACCCAGTGTCCCCCCATCGGAAACGAAGAGATAGAAAAGATACTGGCCTCATTTGTCGGCAGGCAGAGCCAGATCCCCCCGATATACTCGGCTATAAAGAAGGAAGGTGTCCCTCTATACAAGCTTGCAAGAAAAGGGGTCGAGGTAGAAGTTTTACCCAGAGAGATTGAGGTATACGGGATTACCCTCCGCACTCTTGATATCCCTGATGTTTCATTTACAGTGAGATGCTCAAGCGGTACTTATGTAAGGAGCCTGGCGCGGGACATAGGCATAAAAGTCGGCTGTGGCGGACACCTGAAGTCATTAAGAAGGACCAGGAGCGGAAGGTTTGGTATAGATAAGGCCATGCCCCTCTGCATGCTTAAGGAAATGGGAGACAAATGGGTTGATAGGGTCGTAGGGCTGAGAGATGCTCTTTCCCTCCCAGAGGTAATGGTTGATCAGTCAAAGGCAGGGATGATAAGGACGGGGAAGGAGCTTTATCTGGAAGACATCTGTTCCGGTGCAGTTATCTCTGGCAGGTTTATGTTGACCTGCAATAAGGAGTTGGTGGCTGTGGCTGAAGTGGGAGAGGGTGCGAAGCTGTACTTAATAAGGGTTTTTAACCCGTGATTTGCTTCTTTACATTGCCGTTATAATGTGATAGAAATAGCTTTTATTTAGAAAGGGGGTGAGAAAATGGCAATAACTACTGAGAAAAAGAGAGATTTGATAGAGACGTACAAACTCCATGACGGAGATACGGGCTCTGCCGATGTCCAGATAGCAATCCTGAGCGAGAGGATTACCTATCTGACAGAGCATTTCAAGACCCATGCAAAGGACCACCACTCCCGCAGGGGACTCCTTAAATTGGTTAGCCAGAGAAGGAGGCTTCTCGATTACCTGAAGAGGACAAACCAGGCAAGGTATGAAGGGCTTATTTCAAGGCTTGGGTTGAGAAAATAAAGACTATTCACGTAAAGGCGCAACCAAAAGTAGGTGCTTCTAAGCGAGAGCGCAAAGTTTAGGTTGAGTTCTTTACTTGGCGTACCTGGCGTTTTTGCGAGCAGAATAAAGTTTTTGAGTTGAAAAATGATCAAAATAAACACTGGGGAACTAACCAGGAAAGACGGGAGAACATGGTAAACAGAGTCGAGGTTGAGTTAAGCGGTAAGACCCTGTCTATAGAGACAGGGAAGATGGCTAAGCAGGCAGACGGGTCGGTTATCGTCAGGTACGGCGATACCATGGTCATGGTTACGGCTGTGTCGGCTAAAGAACCGAAGGTGGGTATAGACTTCTTCCCCTTGACGGTTGATTATCTTGAGAGGACGTATTCGGCAGGGAAGATTCCAGGCGGCTTCTTTAAGAGAGAGGGAAGGCCCACGGAAAAGGAGACCCTTACCTCAAGATTCATAGACAGGCCGCTGAGGCCGTTGTTCCCTGATGGTTTCTGCTGCGAGACCCAGATAATTGCCACTGTCCTTTCTTCCGACCTGGAGAATAACTCAGACGTTTTGGCCATAGTCGGCGCATCCGCCGCTATTGCAGTATCGGACATACCTTTTAACGGCCCCATTGCCGGAGTGAGAGTAGCCAGGGTAGCGGGCAAGCTTGTATGCAACCCTACCTTTGCAGAGATTGAGGAGAGTGATATAGAGCTGATCGTAGCCGGTTCCAGGGACGCCATAGTTATGGTGGAAGGGGGAGCAAACTTCGCATCAGAGGAAGACCTCCTTGCTGCAATACTATTTGCCCACGAAGGGATGCAGGTCCTCTTGGATATACAGGATGAACTTCGCGACAAGGTTGGAAAGGCCAAAAGAGAGGTTGTACTTCCCCATGTGGATGAATGCATGGTTCAGAAGATAAAGGATATGGCATCCGGCGGTATTAAAGAGGCAGTAAGCATATCAAAGAAGCATGACAGGAAGGGGAGGATTTCTGAGATCGGGAAAGGGGTTTTGGAGGCCCTGGCCGTCGAATTCCCTGAGAGGGAGAAGCAGATCAAGTCTGTCCTTGGGGATATTGAGTATCATGCAGTAAGGGAGTTGGCAGTAAAGAAAAGGGTAAGGATAGACGGCAGGGGCCTGAAGGATATAAGACCCATTACCTGCGAAGTTGGGGTTTTGCCGAGGACACACGGCTCAGGTTTATTCACAAGGGGAGAGACCCAGGCCCTGGTGATTTCAACCCTCGGAACTTCAGATGACGAGCAGACGATTGATGCCATTGAGGGAGAAAGGTCCAAGGCCTTTATGCTACATTATAACTTTCCACCTTACTCAACCGGCGAGGTAAAGTTCCTGAGAAGCCCGGGGAGAAGAGAGATAGGACATGGCGCACTGGCTGAGAGGGCATTGGCCAAGGTGCTTCCTTCAAAGGAAGAATTTCCATATACCATAAGGATTGTATCAGATATCCTTGAATCAAACGGGTCCTCATCCATGGCCTCTGTTTGCGGGGGAAGCCTTTCTCTTATGGATGCCGGCGTTCCAATAAAGGATGCAGTGGCTGGTATTGCTATGGGCCTCATAAAAGAGGGGGATGAATTTGCGGTACTCTCAGACATCTTAGGCGATGAGGACCACCTCGGGGACATGGATTTCAAGGTGACTGGAACCAAGAATGGAGTTACTGCCCTTCAGATGGACATCAAGATAGGTGGAGTCAGCAGGGACGTACTCTTCATGGCCCTTGAACAGGCAAGAGAGGGAAGGCTGCATATCTTGTCGGAGATGGCAAAGTGCATGACCCAGCCGAGGACAAACATCTCCATATATGCCCCGCGGATCATAACGATGCATGTGAAGCCCGAGAAGGTAAGGGAGGTCATAGGCCCGGGCGGCAAGGTTATAAAGGGCATAATAGAGCAGACAGGCGTAAAGATAGACATAGAGGACAGCGGAAAGATAAATATAGCATCCTCCGACTACAAGGCAATAGAGAAGGCCATAGAGATAATAAAGAGCATAACTCAAGAGGTGGAGATAGGAAAGATATACCTCGGGACAGTCAGGAAGATCATGGATTTCGGCGCCTTTGTAGAGGTGCTTCCAGGAACTGATGGACTGGTGCATATATCCCAGTTGTCCAACGAAAGGGTCCAGAATGTGACCGATGTCCTGAAGGAAGGGGACAAGGTTCTGGTCAAAGTGCTGGAGGTAGATAAGCAGGGGAAGATAAGGCTAAGCAGGAAAGATGCCTTAGGTCACAGCGAAGGTTAGAGAGCTTAGAAGCTGAATACCGATCCAAGAGGCACCTCCAGGGTATTGGCAGGTGCCTTTTGTGCATCTGATTAAAAGACTTGGTAGCGAAAAAAAGAGAGACCTGCCCAAAAAGATTCTCCCCTCCCCTGGTGGGAGGGGATTAAGGGGAGGGGGAAGTTTGCTCTGTTGCGAGGCTTCACCCACCCCCA
Source organism: Deltaproteobacteria bacterium (assembly GCA_016844545.1). GTDB lineage: Bacteria > Desulfobacterota > JAENJC01 > JAENJC01 > JAENJC01 > JAENJC01. The sequence continues at coordinate 4,223 of JAENJC010000070.1, forward strand.
ACCCCCTCCCGTCAAGGGAGGGGGAATATCTATTTTCTACACTCCGTGTTCTCGCTTAGAAGCGCCTACTTTTGGCTGTGGTTAATTTTAAGGTTTTAAAAGGAGCTTAATGTACCAGAAAACGATATTGGATAATGGAGTACGTATCTTAACGGAAGAGCTCCCTCATGTGCGTTCCGCAGCCATTGGCATATGGGTCAACGTCGGCGCCCGTCATGAGGAGAAGAATATAAACGGGATTGCCCACTTCATAGAGCACATGCTTTTTAAAGGGACAAAGAGACGCTCTGCTGTGGACATTGCAAGGGAGATGGACTCAGTCGGAGGGATACTGAATGCCTTCACAAACAGGGAGTACACCTGCTTTTATGCAAAGGTCCTGGAGAAGCACATTCCAATGGCCGTAGACCTCCTCTCCGATATATTCCTTAATTCTAAATTTGATCCTGAGGAGCTGGAGAAGGAAAGAAAGGTGGTCCTCCAGGAGATCAGCATGGTGGAGGATACCCCTGATGACTTTGTCCATGATTTTTTCAATGAACTGGTCTGGCCTGATGATTCATTGGGAAGGCCTGTCCTCGGCACTGTTAAGACCATAAACTCCCTTTCAAGGGATGACATGACCGGATATATGAGGGATAGGTACATCGCTGGAGATGTTATCATAACGGCGTCAGGCTCAATAAGGCATCAGGATTTGGTTAAGCTACTTTCGGACAACGGCTTTGCCTCTTTGAAGCCCCAGGTAAAAAGTAATGGATATAGTACTCCCGGGTTTTCTCCCCAGGTGGCGGTACATAATAAGAAGTTGGAGCAGGTGCATCTATGCATGGGCAGCAGCTCTATCGAGCAGACCAATCCACTCAGGTATCACAACTATGTATTGAATACTGTACTTGGCGGCGGGATGAGTTCCAGGCTGTTTCAAGAGATACGCGAGAAGAGGGGGCTTGCATACTCTGTTTACTCGTATCTGAACACATATTCCGATACGGGGTACCTGAGCGTATATGTTGGGACAGGAGAGGGTGAGTATAAGCAGGTAATCGGCCTTGTCAGAGATGAGCTTGGGAGGTTAAAGGATAAACTTATTGACACCGAAGAACTCCAGTCTTCCAAGGAGCAGATCAAGGGACACCTGGTCCTGGGCATGGAGAGCACCGATAGTTGGATGACCAAGCTCGCAAAGAATGAGATTTACTTTGGCAGGGACGTCACTATAGATGAGGTTATGGCGAGTATTGATGCAGTGACAGCCGAAGGGGTGAGAGGGCTTGCGCAGAAGATGTTCACAAGAGATTCCCTGGCCCTGGCTATAGTGGGAGGGATAGATAAAGAGGATATACCGGGAGAACTGTTGAAAATTTGATGTAGGGGCGATTCTTGTAATCGCCCAGGAGAGGGCGAACACAAGGTTCGCCCCTACAAAAGATGGGGGTTGAATAATGGGAATGACAATTACGGAAAAGATACTTGCAGCTCACCTGGGCAACTTATTAATGCAAAGGTTGATATAGCCCTCGGTAACGATATAACTGCCCCTATTGCCATAAAGGAGTTCAAGAAGGCCGGCGCCACAAAGGTCTTTGACAGGGACAAGGTTGTCCTTGTCCCAGATCACTTTGCGCCGAACAAGGACATCCAGTCCGCAGAGCAGTGCAAGATGCTCCGGGAGTTCGCCAGGGAACAGGACCTGACCCACTACTATGAGACCGGGGAGATGGGTGTAGAACATGCCCTGTTGCCTGAGCAGGGGGTGGTTCTTCCCGGCGATCTGGTTATAGGCGCTGATTCTCATACATGCACATACGGCGGACTCGGCGCATTTGCAACCGGAGTCGGCTCTACAGACCTTGCTGCCGCCATGATAACCGGAGAGGCATGGTTCAAGGTGCCGGAGTCCATGAAGTTCATTTTCAAGGGGAAGCTCAATAAATGGGTGGAGGGTAAGGACCTCATACTCTACACCATAGGCGACATAGGGGTAGACGGCGCACTTTACAGGGCGATGGAGATCTGCGGCGAGACAATAGAGGATATGGGTATGGCCGGACGTATGACCATAGCCAATATGGCGATAGAGGCAGGGGCCAAAAACGGGATCATTGCTCCGGACAAGATCACCGAGGAGTATGTAAAGACAAGGGCCAAGAGGGGTTATAGGTTTTATCAAAGCGATCCTGATGCGAAGTATGTAGAAGTAAGGGAGTATGACTGCGCAAAGATAGAGCCTCAGATAGCATTCCCTCACCTTCCTGAAAATACAAAAGGGCTTTCAGAGGCCGTCTCTCTTAATGTGAAAATCGACCAGGCTGTAATAGGTTCCTGCACCAATGGAAGGCTTGAGGACCTGCGGGTTGCCGCAAATGTCATCAAGGGACACAAGGTTCACAAATACGTTAGGCTTCTTGTCATACCTGCAACCCAGTGGATTTACAGGCAGGCGATGAAAGAGGGACTTTTTGATATATTCCTTGATGCTGGCGCGGCAATAAGCACCCCCACCTGCGGGCCGTGCCTTGGCGGGCATATGGGGATACTGGCAAAGGGTGAGAGGGCGATTGCCACCACAAACCGGAACTTTGTCGGGAGAATGGGGCACCCTGAGAGCGAGGTCTACCTTTCAAATCCTGCTGTAGCTGCGGCTTCAGCAGTTTTGGGGAGGATAGCAAGCCCGGAGGAATTAAAATTCAAATAATCTCCCCTCCCCTGGCGGGAGGGGATTGAGGGGAGGGGGATATTGTTGATTTCCCACACACAAACCCTCTCCCGTCAAGGGAGAGGGAAGAGAGTTGAGTAGGGTGGGTACCGCCCACGCTAAGGCGGGGGATTCCCCGCCTTTTTGCATTTATACCAATTCACATTCAATTAAAGGCTATTGAATGCTCAGGTATAATACCAAGTAAGTTTTCATTAACCTAATAAGTAGCTGTTTGAAAGCAACTTGGTATAAGTTTTAGGAGGATTTGTTGAAGAGCTTTTTAAATTTTAGAGGGTCAAGGGAAAAGGGGAAGATGGGAAACGCCATGAGGTTTTTCCTCGGTTTCATTGCCTTTTCATTTATTCTTATGGCCTCTTTTGGATTCGGGGCATATTTTTATATAACCGGCACCCTTCCAAAGCTGGATACCCTGGATGATTACCGTCCCAATATAGTATCTTCTGTATATTCCGATGATGAAAGGGAAATTGGCGAGTTCTTTCTTGAAAAGAGGATCGTGGTACCCTATTCAAGGATACCAAAGGTACTGATAAACGCATTCGTTGCAGCAGAGGACGGTCGTTTCTTCGAACATAAGGGGATAAGCCTAATTGCGATACTCAGGGCTGCCGTAAAAAATATAGAGGCAGGCGGCGTTGTTCAGGGTGGAAGCACAATAACCCAGCAGGTGGCAAAGGCTATGCTCCTGTCACCGGAAAGGAAGCTCCTGAGAAAGATAAAGGAGGCGATACTTGCCCACAGGATGGAGAAGAAATTTTCAAAGGAAGATATCCTGTCCCTTTACCTGAATCACATCTATCTCGGTGAGGGGGCTTACGGAGTAGAGGCTGCCTCCATGACTTACTTCGGCAAGCATGTTGAGGAGATTACCTTGTCTGAGGCGGCCTTGCTGGCTGGTCTTACCAGTTCTCCATCAAGGCACTCTCCTGTCAGTCACTTCGAGAAGGCTAAGGAAAGACAGGTTTACGTCCTTGAACGGATGGTGGAGGAGGGGTATATAACACCGGATGAGGAGAGGGAGGCCCTGAATCAAATCCTGAATCTCAGAAAAAAGGAGGATATCAACAGGCCCCTGGCTCCTTATTTCACTGAGCATATCCGCAGGTATATATCGGAAAAATACGGCGACGACGTCCTCTATCATGACGGCCTCAAGATATACACCCAGCTCAACATAAAGATGCAGGAATCAGCAGAAAGGGCGGTTGTTGAGGGTGTCAAGGAGATAGATAAGAGACAGGGTTTCCGGGGGCCCGCAAAGAGGCTCAAGCCTGAAGAGGCTGATCTTTTTACAAGCAACCTCTCGGAGACCATTGTCAAAAGCCCTCTTGAAGTTGGTAAAAACGTGGAAGGCGTTGTAGAGAAGATTGACAACAAGGGAAAGTTCGTAAGCGTAAGGATAGGAGATATAAGAGCGAAATTGGACTTTTTGGAGATGGCGTGGGCTGAGCCCTATATTCCAAAAACTGGCGATTTGCTACTTGTGCAGGTGAAGAGCTTGCATCCGAAAACCGGCGAAGTCAGGGTGACCCTGGACCAGGAACCTGAGGTGCAGGGCGCCCTGGTCGCTATTGACCCTTATACCGGATATGTAAAGGCTCTTGTGGGCGGATACGATTATAAGAAGACCGAGTTCAACAGGGTTGTCCAGTCAAGGAGGCAGCCGGGTTCATCATTTAAACCCATAATCTACGCCGCTGCCCTTGATAAGGGGTATACACCTGCAAGCATCATCATAGATTCACCGGTGATCTTTGAGCAGGCCCTTGAGGGGCAGACGTGGAAGCCAAAGAATTATGATGCCGTTTTCCATGGGCCTACGACCTTTAGGGAGGCCCTTATCCATTCAAGGAACGTGGTATCAATAAAGATACTGAATGACATAGGTATCGACTATCTCATGGATTATGCTGCGAGACTTGGTATAACTTCCCCTCTGAACAGGGATCTCTCGCTTGCCTTGGGTTCAAGCGGGCTCTCTCTGCTGGAGCTTACCAGTGCATACGGAGTCTTTGCCGCTCAAGGTGACAAGGCGGACCCTGTCTTTATCACAAAGATAGTGGACAGGGATGGCAAGGTGCTTGAGGAGAACTACCCTGTGGTCATAAATGCCCTGAGCAAGGGGACTGCTTATATAATGACAAACCTGATGGAGGGTGTTGTCCAGTCAGGTACGGGCCAGGGGGTGAAGACCCTTGGCAGACCGGCTGCCGGAAAGACCGGAACCACCAACGATCTGAGCGATGCCTGGTTTATGGGGTTTACTCCTGATTTAGTAGCAGGCACATGGGTTGGTTACGACCATATGAAACCGCTTGGTAAGGCCGAAACCGGCGGGAGGGCTGCGGCGCCGATATGGCTAAAATTCATGCAGGGAGCGGTGGCCGGTACCCCTGTGAAGGGGTTCCCTGTGCCGGATGATGTGGTCTTTGTCAAGATAGACAAGGAAACAGGGCTTCTGGCAACAACAAAATCAACAGAAACAGTCTTCGAGTGTTTTAAGGAAGGAACGGCCCCAACAGAATATTCAAATCCAGAGGCTCTTCAGGGGACCGATTTTTTCAGGTATGAGGCAGGAATGGAGTCAGGCGATGTATCCCCTGTAATGCCCCCCGAGCATGAGCTGGAGTAATTATGGAAAACCGTTTCAAGGCCGAAGAGGCGGGTAGATACGATGATGTCATAAGAAGAAGGGTCCCTCTGTATAACGAGATACAGACCCTTATGGTATCCCTCCTCCCATTTTCCAAGAAGGAATATCTGCGGGTCCTTGACCTTGGTTGCGGTACAGGTGGGATCAGTGTAGCCCTACTTAAAGAGTTCCCCCTGGCAAGAGTAACTGGTATAGACCGTTCATCAGATATGCTGGCGGTTGCGGCAGCCAAGGTGAAGCAGACCACATGGAGGATAGATTTTATTTGCCAGGATATGAATTACCCTCTCCCTCCGGTTGAGGGTGGATTTGACGCCATTATATCGGCTTTTTCCCTGCATTATCTCAATAAAGATGAAAAGAAGGCGCTATTTAGTAAATGCCACGACGCCTTGAAGCCTGGCGGTATGTTCATAGATGCGGAGGCAGTAATCTCTCCATCTGCAAAGGTTTACCAGTTATACATGGAGAAATGGAAGGATTTCCAGCGCTCAAACGGTTTCAGCGAAGATGAGATAGGGGCACATATGCTGAAGTTCGTCAGGGATGTAAAACCCTTAACAGTTGAGAGACAGGTCTGTCTTATGAGTGAGGCCGGTTTTATAGATGTGGAGTGTTACTTTAAATATATGAACTGGGCTGTATTTGGAGGGCATAAGCAGTGAACTGGGGAAAATCGGCGGCTCTGGACAAACTTCCTGACCGACTATGAAAACTTTTCATAGTTATGCAACAAGTTCAAGGTTATGATATCATTTTGCATGGCTAATCCATTGATTCTAAAGGGTTTTATTAACGGCACAATGATTGCTTCTTTAAGATTGGCAGAGGTTTTTTGATGAGGATTTTTTGGCTGAAAGAAATTATTATCGCTCTTGCAATATTGTTTACGGTTACAGCAATTATATATAAGCTGTATATAGTTTATTAGTGAGGGGATGAGGTAATGGAATCTGAAGATGGTTTTACTCTGATTGAACTTCTCATAACGGTTGCCCTTATAGGCATTCTCGGTGCCATTGCGGTTTTGAACACTCCCCAGATGCTCAATAACTACAGGGCCAGGGGGGCTGCAAGGCAAATATATTCAGATATGCAGATGGCGAGGCTTACGGCAATAAAAGGCGGCAGGTCATGGTGTCTTATATTTAATGGCAGCACATTTACCAGTTACAGGATAGTAGATTCCGGCGCAGACGGCATATGCAATGCAGGAGATACAGTAGATGCATCTGGGGAAAGATCAGTGGAGATGACCTCGGAATATAAAGTGGAGAGTTTGACTCATAATTTTGGGGGTACAAATTCATTGAACTTCAATCCAAATGGCACGGCAAATGGCGGCACAGTGACTGTTACGACGGCATCAAAAACAATGCTGGTTACTGTTAGCAACAACACAGGAAGCGTCAGGATACAATAGACGCAGGAGAAGTATATGCTGAACAATAAAGGCTTTACCTTGATTGAGGTCCTTATATCCGTATTCCTTCTTTCGGTTGGCCTTCTGGCTGTCGCTGCTATGCAGACAACCGCCATGACGGGGAGCACTTCCTCTAATAACACTACCCTCAGCACTCAGCTGGCCGAGGAGATGGTGGACAGGATAAGGGTTAACGCCGGGAGTACGCCGAATATTTACGGCAATCTTAATACAGGCAACTGCACGGGGCTGGGGTTGATTGACCCTGCCCTCGGGGACTGTACCCAGTGGAGGGATAGGTTGCAGAGTTCAGGACTTCCTGGCGCAACAGGGACTGTGGCGGTAGTGACAGACTCCCCGATTTCAAAGACTGCAACGGTCACCGTAACGGTTACCTGGGGGCTTACGGGAACCAGGCGCACGATAGTCAGTACTATAATAGAGACATGGCTGACGTAGGAGAATGCAAAATGCAAAATGCAAAATTCAAAATGAAAATTTGCAATTTTCAATATGCAATTGATCAACGTGGTTTCACCCTCGTTGAACTTCTCATTGCAATGGCCTTAGCCTCTGTTCTTGGAATGGCCGGTGTTTCCCTGTTTTCAACCAGCAATTGGGCTTATAAGGTTAATGAGGACGTGGCTGAGGCCCAGCAGAACGTCAGGGTGTCGATGGAGAGGCTTTCTAAGGACATCAGGACGGCAGGGTTCGGTCTACCTGACCCGCCGTTCAGTCTCACAATAGGCACAGGGACATTCACATCGCCCATAACTGTTACCAATAGCTCCACTGCTCCTGATACCATAACTATCCTCGGGATTGGGTATGAGGCAGGGACGCTGACCCAAGGAGCTGCTACTGACTGTAATGTCGGCGCGGCAAGCAAGATATGTCTGGATAGCGTGGATCCCAGCACCAATAAGTTCTTTAGCACAGATTTAACTACCTTCAAGACTTCAAGGAAATATATAAGCCTTAATGGATCAACTTTTATAGAACTCTCTAATACCCAAACGGAGAGGGCGGATAAAAAACTTACCTTAGGAACCCCTTCTACCCTCGACAGGCTCTACCCCGACGGCACCCCAGTCTATATCATCCAGGCTGTTACATATTCCATAGAAACTACCGGTGTGG
>JAENJC010000238.1:0-2319 GCA_016844545.1 Deltaproteobacteria bacterium
TAGCAGATGAGGCATCAGTCATACGTCTCGTAAACATGATCATATCCCAGGCAGTGGAAAACAGGGCCAGCGATATACATCTGGAACCTGCTACAGACACACTCAGGGTCAGGTTCAGGATAGACGGTCTGCTCCATGATGCAGCCAATCTCCCGGTAACACTCCAGCCTGCTGTTGTATCAAGGATAAAGATACTTGGGAATATGGATATTGCAGAGAAGAGACAACCCCAGGATGGCCGCTTTGCCAGCAAGATAGGGGTGAGGGGGGCGGACGACGTCAGGGTGTCAGGTCAAAGGGTTCAGTCTCCCAACTGGGAAAAACCTATGAAGAGGGCCGGGGACAGGGAGATAGACGTAAGGGTATCAACCATGCCTACCATGCTTGGGGAAAAGGTTGAGATGAGGCTCCTCAACAAGGGTTCAATGCTTACGGACCTCGACGAATTGAGCCCCAGCGCTGAATCTATCGAATTAATGAAGTCCCTTATAAAGAGGCCCTACGGGATGTTTCTTATGACGGGCCCTACCGGCAGCGGGAAAAGCACCACAATATATTCCCTGATCAGCCAGCTAAATGCCGTCCAAAAAAACATAGTCACGGTTGAGGATCCTGTTGAGTACCAGTTAGACAGGATAACCCAGATACAGGTAAACCCCAAGGCCGGCCTTAGCTTTGCCGGGGCATTGAGGCATATCCTCAGGCAGGACCCTGACATAATAATGGTAGGTGAGATAAGGGACAGGGAGACGGTGGAGATAGCTATCCATGCGGCGCTTACCGGCCACCTGGTCCTCAGTACGCTGCACACTACCGATGCCGCCGGGACTATAGGCCGCCTTATAGACATGGGCGTGGAGCCGTTTCTCATCTCTTCCGCAATAATAGGGATAGCAAGCCAGAGACTTATCAGAAAGATATGCCCCGACTGCAAGAAACCTTATAAGCCTGATGTGACAGTTATCAGGGAATTCGGCCTGCCGGAGACAGCCGTTCTTTACAAGGGAGAGGGTTGCACTACCTGCAAAGGCGAGGGATACAAGGGAAGAGCAGCGATCATAGAAGTCTTAAAGATGAATGAGGCGCTCCGTAAACTTACGGTTGAAAAGGCCGACAGTGTTGCAATAAGGACGCAGATGAAGGAGATGGGCTTACTAACCCTGCGGTCCGAAGGTTTAAAGGCGGCTGTTTCCGGGATTACGACAATCGAAGAGGTACTCCGGGCTACCCAGGATATAGAGAATACTGAACAATATTAAGCGTTTGTTAAAAAATAACTGTTACAAATATGCCTATCATGCCCGAAGTGTTTTGTCGGGCATCCACCTATTTCAAAACCTGGATTCCCGCCTAAAAATTGCGGGAATGACATACTTTTTTACAAGAACACCATTTGTTATTTCTGTTATGGTTATTTCATGACAGTCCCTAAGGTGCGATATGCCGCAGTTTGCTTACAGGGTTAGAAACTATGAAGGGGAGCTGATAACGGGTGAGGCCGAGGCGCAGGACAAGGGCGCTCTGCAGAGGAACCTGGAGGGCCAGGGTTTTATACCGATATCTGTTACAGAGGTCCGTCAGGCCTTCGAAATAGGAAAGTTAAAGGCATTCTTTGAAAGGGTTATAAAGGCGCTCTTTGAAAGTGTGAAGCCTGAAGACCTTATAATCTTTACAAGGCAGTTGGGCACTATGTACAAGGCAGGCATCCCGTTTGTACGCTCCGTGAGGGCCGTAAGCGAGCAGACAGGGAGTGAGGCCCTCAAGAAGGTCATGGAAAGAGTCAGGGCTGATGTGGAAGGAGGAGAGACCTTTGCCAATGCCCTTTCGAGGCATCCAAAGATATTTGATGAGCTTTATGTGAGCATGGTGGAGGCTGGCGAGGCAGGGGGTGTGCTTGATGAGATACTCGAAAGGCTTTCCACACTCCTTGAGAAGGATGCGGAGATCAAATCGAAGATTAAATCGGCGACTCTGTACCCGAAGATTGTAGTAGGGGCTCTGATTGCTGCTGTTGCAGTCCTTGTGACCTTTGTCATCCCAAAATTTGCAATCCTTTACGGAAACTTTAAGGTTGCCCTTCCTCTGCCTACAAGGATTCTCGTATTCATATCCGTCTTCTTCAGCAAGTACTGGTATATAATGGCCATAATAGCGATAGCGGCCGCCTTTTTCTTCAGGTTTTTTATAAAAACCGGAATAGGAAGGACCTGGTGGGATAGGATCAGGCTTAAATTCCCAGTATTCGGACCTATGAGCCTTAAGGCTTCTATGTCCAGGTTTTCGATGATACTTGGGACCCTCGTAAGCAGCGGTCTTCCT
>JAENJC010000238.1:2324-4891 GCA_016844545.1 Deltaproteobacteria bacterium
TGGCACTGGAGATAAGCGGCCGGACGATCGGGAACGTCATAATAACATCGGAAGTGGAGAGGGTGCGGAACGAGATAAGAGGAGGAAGGTCGTTGGCAGCCCCAATGGAAGAGAGTGGCCTGTTCCCACCCATGATGACCCAGATGGTATCGGTTGGAGAGGAGACGGGAAAGCTTGACGAGATGCTGTTGCGGGTGGGCGATCACCTGAGCATGGAAGTGGACTACACCATAAGGAACCTCTCAACCCTGATTGAGCCGATGCTCCTTAGCGTCATATTCGGGATGGTTCTCTTCCTGGCCCTGGCCCTCTTCCTCCCGATGTGGGACATGGTTAAGTTTGCGCAGGGAGGGAGGTGAAAGGTAAATTTCAAATCTCAAATTGCAAATTGCAAAGAGGCCCGGCAGGCAGAACGACCTTTGAAACCCTGCTCATCACTTCTCTGGTTGGAGTACTTCTGGTTATAGCAGTCAGCAACTTTCTCAGCTCGGTCAGGCTGACAAGAGAGGCCGCCCTGCGGATAGAACTGTCAAATATAAGGACTTCCATAATCCTCTATGTTACTCTGAACCGCCGGTATCCGGTAAGCCTGATGGACATGGTCAGGGAGGGTTATACGCTGCCGACAGGGAGCGGTCTTGTAAAATATAAATACATGGAAGGGATGGCAGTTGATAAAGACGGGTACCTTCTCGACACATTTGGCGCCCCATATACTTATGAGAGTAAGACAGGATGGGTGAAGAGTTCTACAAAGGGTTATGAAAGCTGGTAAAAAGCCACAAAAAAAGATTGACAAAATAATTTAGGATGATGTAGGATGCGCACCATAATTGAGTTAAATCTAATTTTAAAGGGAGGTTTGTTAAATGAGAGATGAGAAAGGTTTCACGCTGATTGAGCTTGTGATGGTTATTGTACTTCTGGGAATATTGGCCGCAGTCGCGATACCGAGGTATATTGATCTTCAGACGCAGGCGAGAGCAGCTGCATTACAGGGTGTTGTTGGATCGATAAATGGTGCAAGTGCTGTTAATTATGCTGGTGCGCAAGTCACAGGAGGTGGTGGGGTAACAACCATTGGCTTGACATGCACTGCAGCAGCGACGGCTATTTTGCAGGGTGGAATGCCTACTGGTTATACTACAACTGCTGTTGTATTGGTTGCCGGTGCGAATACCTGCGTGGTGACCCAAACCTCCGGGGGTGCCACTGCAAATTCCACTATTCTTGGTGTTACAGCATTATAACATGCTGAAGGGTGTCATAATGTGCTAATTATTTAATTGTTCTGTATCTTCAGGCGGGTCTTTTGACCCGCCTTTTGTATTTCCGCTGAGCCCCTTTTCCCAAACTTTCTTTCTACTTTCTACGTTTCAAACCCTTTCTGTTGTTTCTAATAACCTTCCTTGACATAGGTGGCAGAATATTTTATCCTTAATGCCTTGAAATCTAATGGCTTAAATCGGAGCATATGCAGCGCGGATTTACATTAATCGAGCTTGTAATGATTCTCACGCTACTTGGCATTCTGGCTGCTGTTGCAATACCACGGTTCAGCGGCTACGGCGCTATAAAACAGGGTAACGCCGTTCTGAAGACGGCCTCGGACATCAGATACGCCCAGAACAGGGCGACAACGACACAGAAGAGGAGCCGGGTAAGTTTTGTGGACGCCACGAATTACGAGGTCTACTTCTGCGCATCCTATACCCAGGCCACCTGCACCTGCGCCAGCGGCTGGAGCCTTGCTACAGACCCTTATACAAGGGGAAATTTCCAGGTAAATCTGAATACAGACTATTCAGGGGTCACGATTGCAAGCACTGTGAGTTTACTGGAGTTTGATTCCCTTGGCAGGCCATATAATGGTGGAGTCTCATGTACTGCTTCTGCAGGCGCTACTGTCACTGTCACATACAGCGGAGAGGCAGCCAGGACAATCTCTATACAGACTCAGACTGGGATGGTTTCGTACTGATATGAACAAAAAAGGTTTTACATTGATAGAGGTTATTATGGTCATCGTTATCCTCGGCATAATGCTGCCTGGGATAATGATGTTCTTCATTCAGGGTGTGAAAGATAGCGTAGATTCCCAGAGGAGGACAACAGCAATCTTTCTTGCCGAAGGTTTGATGGAGGAGATAAGGTCAAAGAGGTGGGACGAGGTTGCAGCGGGCATAACCGCCACATGTTCGAATGCCTCTGCGATAGGTTTCGATGTGGGAGAATCAAGGATAAATTACGATGACATCGATGATTTCAACGGCCTTAACAACACTCCACCCAGCGATTCTCAGGGTGCTGCAATGGCTAATTATGCTGGTTTCCAACAGCAGGTTACGGTAAGTTATGTCAATCCGGCCGCTCTGGATACCGCTGTGGGCGGCCCCACATGTTATAAACGGGTTGAGGTAAGAATAATAGATACTGCAAGTAATGAGACAACAAGACTTGTAAGTTTGATGACAGGGTATTGAGAGATGATAGATAAAAAAGGTTTCACCCTGATAGAACTGGTGATGGTCATAACCCTCCTCGGCATTATCGGAGGGATAATAGCC
>JAENJC010000239.1 GCA_016844545.1 Deltaproteobacteria bacterium
TGTTCGCCGCAGGATGGACCCCTTGTATTGGGCCGATACTGGCTTCCATCCTTTTGTATGCCAGCACATCCGAGACAATGGGGAAAGGGATAGGTCTACTCGCCGCATATTCTCTTGGCCTGGGTATCCCCTTTATCCTGTCAGCCATAGCCATAAACAGGTTCTTCAGATTCTTTAACGGGATAAAGAAGTATATGAGGGTAATATCCATTATAAGCGGCGTATTCCTTATCATTATCGGGATACTGATTTACACGAATTACTTGACGATTATGACGCAGTATCTGAGTTGGTAATAATGAAACACTATTTACAACCATTCTAATCCATAGCAGGAGGGAGGAGTTTAAGAATTTTAACTATAAAGGAGGTGCTATTAATGAAAAAGCTTATGCTTGCACTGATGATAGGCCTTGCCTTCTCGGTAAGCTCTTTTGCAACTGAACATGAGATGACGCATGAAGGGGTGATAAGCACTGTAGATGCAAATGCCAAGACTGTAAAGGTCAAGACCGACAAGGAAGAGCTTACTATCCATATGACCGACAACTCCCATATCACTGTAGGTGAGGAGAAGAAGACCTTTGGCGATGTGAAGGTCGGAGACAAGGTTACATGCAAGATCATATTAGACGCTATGGACGGCAAGTATATCTGCCTGGGCCTCAATATAAAGGGATCAGGAAAGAAGTAAGAGAAGAAGTAAGGAAAGACTGAAAGATCAGAAAGGAGCCGCCTCCTGACTACCTGAAGGGTAGTGATTTTGGGACATGCTGCGCTCCCTACTGGCTTTCTTTTTCATCAAAGGAAGATGCAGAGAAGTTCGCCAAGGGTTTTGGCGGCACTGTTATGACATACGAAGGGGCGTTAAAGGACAAAGATGTACAGCCGTAATTTAATAAAGGATGAGGGATGAGCCGGCTCCACCGCTAATGCGGCGGCAACCGGCCATGTACCTATTTAGAACAATTCGGTATTAGTGCCTGAACTTCTTGTGGCACGCGTTGCAGTTGGTCATCAACTCAGCCAGGGCTGTCAATGCTTTGTCCCTGTTTCCTGCCTTTGCCGCATCGGCCAGTTCGTCGGCCTTCTGGTGGACTGCCTTTCCAAATGAAGTGAAATCAGCCTCTCCAGTCATCTTCTCAACCATGGAACAGCGTTTTTCCTCTTCCTGGTTCCAGCCGAGCTTGATCTTTGCAACCTCTGCCGCCTTGTTCAGGTCGTTGGCTGCCAGGGCAGTAGTAATCTCTGCCACTGTGTCCATGTGCTGCCGCATCATCCCCTTCTGCATGACCTTTATTGGAGCAGGAATCTTCAGCTCCGTCCTGTTGTCAGGCTTAGGTCCGCCCTGCTTCTTCATCATCTCCATCATCTCAGGAGGCATCTGCTGTCCTTCCATCATCTTTCCATGCTCATGCCCCTTTTCCTCGGCAAATGCAATCCCTGCCGACAATAATGTAACTGCGACTGCTGAAATTAAAGCTCTTTTCATTAGCTCTCTCCTTGATATTTTTTGTAGGGGCAATCCGTCGGGTTGCCCGCGTTAGGTTAATTCCTGAACTTGTTATGACACTGAACGCATCCGTTCAGGAGCTTATGGGTAACATCCTGTACGCCCTTCATGTCACCCTTTCTGGACGCCTCGATCAGCGCCTCAAGCTTGCCATGGAACTGCTCGTCCATGTGAACAAACTCCTTCATCTTGTTGCTGTTCTTGGGGAGCTTGATCTCTCCCCTCTTCAATGCCGCCTCGGTATTTGCCTTTGCCATATGCACCTCATGGAAAGGCTCCTCTATAGCCTTAGGATTATTGAGAATCAGGGAGTCAATAAGGTTCTTGAACGCCTTATCAAGAAGTCTCATCTCCGCCTTCACAGGGTTGTCCGCAGGGGGAACGGTCTTAGCCTCCTCCGCATTGACCACTGCCACACCCAAAACCAACGAAACAATGGCGTTTACAACTAACTTCCTCATTTTACTTCCTCCTTTATTGTTTTTTTAGTAATTTATATCATAAAAAACATCTTGCATATGATTTAAAGCACATCCTGATACTGAGAGTCTTCCCAAGGATAAGCTCTACCTTAACAAGACTTCCTTTGCAACCTTCCTCACTTCCCAAAAAACATCTCAAGCCTGAACAGAATGCCCGGAATGCCCTCGAAATTCATGTCCCTCGGAAACCTTATCTGGGGGGCGACCTCGCCAAAAAGCCACCGCCGCCAGAAGCTGTGGCGGTAACGGAGCCTTAATGCGATCTCTGTCAGTTCAGTGATCGGTCGGGTCTGATAATTGTTCACCCACTCATAATCCACTGCATGGCTTGCATCAATTGCCTGGCGTAGCGAGAATACGAGGTTAGGGAAGTAACCGACCCTGTTCTCGTACCAGGCCCCGTCGATGCTTGCACGGAAAAAAAAGTCATGGGGCAGTTTCCGCTCGAGATCAAAGCGGGTGTCCGTCTGCCAGGCCGTGTCCGTCCGGTAAGTTGCCTCCTGCGTGAAACGGAAGTCCCATGAATCGAGAGGGACGAGGGAGCGGTACCGTGGCGC
>JAENJC010000071.1 GCA_016844545.1 Deltaproteobacteria bacterium
GGGGCAGAGGGCGGAGGCTGCCGTAGCCTTTGATAAATTAATTAAGGACTTTCCAGGTGGGGAGTTTGCTGCCAAGGGCATCTATCGTTGGGCCGACATGGCTGAAGGGGATAGTGATACTGCAAGGGCAAGAAGCCTTTATCAGAATCTTTATATTGAGCTTCCTAACAGCACTCTTGCCGATGATTCCCTCTGGAAAGAGGGGTGGCTAAGTTACCTTGAAAAAGATTACAAAGCGGCATATCTCATCTTCAATAAACTGCTGAACGAATACCCTTACTCTGAGTTTTCAGACACCGCTACCTACTGGTCTGCAAGGACAGCGGAAAAGCTGGACATGGTTGATAAAGCTGCCGTTCATTATACCGATGTAATCAACAGGTTCCCCTTATCCTATTACGCTGCAATCTCAAGGGGAAGGATTCCTGTTGATGCCTCTGAAACACCTGTCAGAAAGCTTAAAGCTCTCTCTTACGAACCACACGATGAGCATATGATACCTGATAGATACGTTTCGCTTCACCTGAATAGAGGGAAGGCGCTAATGGGTCTTGGATTTAGAGAGGATGCCTCTGTAGAGCTATCTATGGCCGAGGCAAGATGTACAGATAAAGTAACCCTTCTGGAGATTGCAAGATTAATGACAAAGATCGGGGCCTACAATAAGGCTCAGAGACTCGTAGTAAATCGCTTCCAGGAGTTTTTGATAGATGATGCAGGCCAGCCTGACAAAGAGATTTGGACCTTTGCCTTTCCAGCCGGTTTCAGTGAGGATGTGAGAATTAATGCCGATAAAAATTCTCTGAATCCATTCCTCATTCATGCGATCATAAAGGAGGAAAGCTCCTACAGGACTGATGTCGTATCGAGGGCAGGCGCTGTTGGTCTTATGCAGCTGATGCCGTCAACCGGAAACAATATATCAAGAGAAACTGGATTCAAAGATTACAGCACCCCCTCCCTTTACAGATCGGAGGTTAATATATCACTTGGAAGCAGTTACCTTAAGAAGCTCGTGGAGGTTTCCAAGGGGAAAATTCCTCTGGCCATAGCATCCTACAATGCCGGACCAAATGCGGTATCAAGCTGGGTTTCCAGGTACGGGACAGAGGAGATGGACGAGTTTATAGAAAAGATCCCATATCCTGAGACCAGAAACTATGTAAAAAAAGTGTTGAGGAGTTATGATGTCTATGAGAGGCTTTATGGCCAGAGCAGCAGCCCAGTTGATTCAAAAGAGCCGGTCTTAAAAGAGGATGTTGTTGCGTTAGAACTGTCAGGACTTCAACAGTATAAATAAAAAAAACGGCACGGTCTTTCGACAATGCCGTTAAATATGAGATTCAGACAGAGAGTCAATACTACTTCTTTGGCTCTTCCTTCTTCTCCCTCTTCTTTTCCTTCTTTGCGGCTGCCTTTACGTCGATAGACTTGGCAGTGTTCTTGCCGTCCTGCTCGAAATACTTTGCTGTAACCTTTATACCTGCCATAACATCTGCGAGGGTCTTGGTCTCCTTACCTGCAGTGATCTTGGTGTCAGCGGTAACCTCGACTGTAACATCACCCTTCTTATGCTTTACGGTGACTGTGTTTGTCTTTACATCAACTGCTGTTACCTCCCCGGTGACCTGCTTAACCTTCTCAGAGGGCTTCTTGGCCTTCTTTGCAGGCTCTGCTGTCTTTGCTTCCTCAGCAGCCGTAGTCGCTTCTACTGCCTTCTTCTCTTCAGCGAATGTTGCGCCGCTGAAGGCAACTACCAACATCATGGCTACCATCAATGCAAATATCTTCTTCATCTATTTTCACCCCCTTCCTTTTATAGGATATTAATGTATTGATAGCATCAATTATGCCAATAGGCACATAAAACAAATAATGTCAGCTATTGTAGATAGTTAACTTTTTATTTTTTTATCCTCTATGTAGTTTTAGTCTCACATATTGCCTCATATGAGATATAAGACTTCCCCATTTGAGGTAAGCGTTCCCTGCAGAACCTCCCATTCTTCTTGTCACCTTCATAGTTTTGGCAATTTCGTTGTCAGATAGAAAATACCGGAAATGAAAAGTTATTAAACAGTAGATATGATAAGGCCCCTTTGCCAAATAGAGGCAAGGGGTCCATTTACAAAATTAGCTTAAAATCCTTCATAGCTCAAAGGCAGGAGGTTCAAATCCTCTCCGTCCGCACAACCAAACAATGAAAGGGCCCTGTGGAAACACAAGGCCTTTTTTTTGCCTAAAAAATAATATGGGGTTGTCTCTATCTTTCCAATACATACATCCCTATCGGAACCGCTATTCACGACTCAACAAACCTTCGCCGTCAATACACCATAAACCGACAATCCGCAAAAACGAGACTGCAAACACCAGCAGACGCTCTATTTGCATTAAGACTTTAACCTGTTATACTCTCGGTAGAAGGTAAATCAGGGAGAGTAACGTTGAGAAAGAAGGCTTCAGAATGGTTCAAGCAGGCTAATTATGACATGGACACAGCAGAATATATGCTGAAAAGAGGTACAGATGCCCCTCTTTTTTCTTCTCTCGGCACTTAATATCTTTCAGGAGGTTATAAAGATGAAGATACGAAAGAAATTTACTAGTCGTTTTTCATTCCCTAAGGCCTTCCTAATATTATTTGTTATGGCGGGGCTGGCTATAGGTTTTGTTAGCCTTCTTGAGGCAAGCGGCAGCAAGACCCTGAAAGTCCCGTCTGAATATAAAACCATTCAGGCTGCAATATATACTGCATCGAGCGGGGATACTATACAGGTGGCGGCGGGCAAATATACCGAAAATATTGTGTTAAGGGAAGGGGTAATCCTTCAGGGCGCTGGGGCGGATGTTACAACAATTGACGGCGGCGGCAAAGGGAATGTGGTTGAAGGCGCAACTGGCGCTGTGTTAGAAGGTTTTACCGTAACCAATAGCGGGAAAATTGGGAAAACAGGCGATGTGATGGATGTGGGGATATCTGCAAAAAACGCCCCAATGACCATAGCCAATTGCAGGATTATCGGCAATAATGCCGGCATCAGGACATATTTTTCTCCTTCCAACATTGTAAATAATATTGTTGCAGACAACAACAGGTATGGACTTTATATCCTTTACAGCGATTCCTCGGTGAAGAATAATATTGTTTATAATAACGGCAGTTATGGGGTTTACAGTGCATATTCAAATCCAGAGCTCATAAACAACACGATATTTAAGAATTTTGACGGTATTTACAGCGAGGTTTCAAAGGTTTTGGCAAAGAATAATATCCTTATCAAAAACAAGGAGGCAGGCATTCGATGGCAGGAACTTCCGGATTCACAGGACAGGGTAGAGCCTATCCTTTCCAGTAATCTTGTATGGGGAAATAAGACGGACTATGTGAATGTTTCTCCTGCTAAAGGGGATATATCTGAGGACCCGAATCTTGTGGATTTGAGCAGCGGGGATGTGCATCTTAAAAATAATTCTCCGGCTATAAATGCAGGCAGCGAGGATGCGGGTGATAATGACCCTGATGGCACAAGATGTGATATAGGCGTATACGGCGGTCCTTTGGCTCAGAAAAAGATCCCATCAGCGCCCAATGAGGCATCTTATGCATCTCTTAAGATAAAGACCGAACAGCTTGCCGAGCCTGCTTACGGCAACCGGGAAACATGGGGCGGCGAACAAGGGAATGAGTCAGGCAAGGGAAATTACAACCGCTGGTGCGTTCCGTGTCACGGCGGGCTGGGCAAGGGAGACGGCCTTCTTGCCGAGACCCTCGGCGATGACGTAAAACCAACTGATTTGTCCAATACCGAACTATTGTCCCTACGTACTGACGATATTCTCTTTGTTGTGATAAAATCCGGCGGCCGTAACGCGGGTCTTTCTGATGCGATGATGTCATTTGGTGAAAACCTGTCTGACGAAGAAATAAAAAATATAATTGCATATATCCGCAGCGATATTTGCAAGTGTCAGTATAATCCTTAGAGAGGTAAGCTGAAAAAAGTAGACACCAAGCATTAATCCCTATTGGAAACGCTATTCATATCTATAGAAATCATTCGTCATCAATAGCTCTCAAAAGCTCTCAAATTAGATATCCGCAAAGACAGCACTGCAAACAGCACAGTCGGTAATGCCTTTGCAATAAAAAGGTTATTTTGCTATACACTCTTTCATCTCGATCGGAGGTTCAAGGGTATGAGAGAGGCCGCTAATCTTCTTTTTAATTCTTAGTTGCGAATACCTTTTGCAGTGGTAAAATTAATCGAAGAGATCTTGGATGGCGGCCTGCTGATTCTTCAAAAGAAAGGAGGGACTTATGAAAAATAAGATTCTAATCTATACAATAGTCGCATTGGCAGTATTTTTGGTATTACCGATAACTCCGACTATCGGAGGATTAATTGATAAGACAAAAGCGCCCAACGCTACAAATGAGGGGATCAACAAGTCACTGAAGGATGAAATCGGTGCCGGACGCGGGAGTATAACGACCCCAAAATCTTCATTGTTCATCATAAACCGCGACCCTTTTCGCGCAATAAGACGGGGACGTCAGCTCTTTCAGCGCAAATTTACGAGAGAAGAAGGGCAGGGACCGGGTGTAGGCGACGGCAAGGGCGATGTTCACACCGACATAGAGATCGGGGCCGGTTTGGCCGACAGCTGTTCCGGGTGTCATAGTCGTCCGCGCGGCTCAGCTGGCTTCGGTGGCGATGTTGTGACAAGACCGGACAGCCGGGATGCACCACACCTGTTCGGGCTTGGCTTAAAGGAGATGCTGGCGGATGAGATAACCGCCGATCTCCGCTCTATCCGGGATAAGGCGATTTCCAATGCCAAATCAGGCAGCCATCCGGTCACACTACAGCTGACCAGCAAGGGAATCGATTACGGAACGATCACCGCCAATCTGAATGGCTCCTTAGACAGCTCTCATGTCGAGGGGGCTGATACCGATCTCCGCATCCGTCCCTTCTTTGCCCATGGAGGAACGGTATCTTTGCATGAATTTATCATTGGCGCCCTGCATGGGGAGATGGGGATTCATACATACGATCCTGACCTTGATAAGGCCAGTTCCGGGGGTAAAGTAACGACTCCTTCAGGCATGGTCCTTGACGGTTCAACAGACAAAATCGAGGTTCCATCCGCCAAGATGGGACATCCTCAGAAAGAAGGGGCAGCCAATGAAATGGATTACAGTGTGGTGGACTACCTTGAATTCTACCTCTTAAACTATTTTAAACCCGCAACATATAAACAGACCGAGACGACCTTAAGGGGCCGACAGGTCTTTAAACAGATACTGTGTTCTACATGCCATATCCCCAACCTTCGCATTGATAAGGATCGACGGGTAGCGGATGTCGAGACGGTTTACGACCCGGGAAACGGGATATTCAACGGTCTGTTTGCAACGGCAATACCATTGTTTGATACAAAAGATGATGGTAAGGGGATGCCACCCCTAAAGACCCCGAAACTCAAGCCTTTTCTTGTAGAGAACATCTTTACAGACTTCAAACACCATGACCTGGGTCCGAACTTTCACGAGCGTAATTACGACGGGACAATCCGTAAGTTATTTCTGACAACCGCGTTGTGGGGAGTTGGAAGCACCGCACCATACGGGCATGATGGGCGCAGCATTAATCTCACTGAGGTGATTTTACGTCACGGCGGGGAGGCTCAGGCATCTAGGGATGCCTTTGCTATACTCGACAGAGACGACCAGACAGCCCTGTTTGATTTTCTCAATTCACTTGTACTCTTCCCGCCGGACGACACGGCGTCGAACCTGGACCCGGGGAACAGGAGTGCGCCTGGCTTCCCTCAATTTGGGCATGGAAGGGTTAATCTCTCTGTGCTGTTCAATGACCCTACAGACCTTGAGTAATTATCTGAAATAGGCTTAAAGGGTAGAGAATACTGGAAATGAAAAAATTGTGTAACCAGTAGATATGATAAGGCTCCTTTGCCAAATAGAGGCAAGGGGCATATCACCCTACCCTTTCGACCAGTTCCTCAGCATTTCTGGTTATCTTATTGAAGTCATCTACGGTCAGCCCTGCTCCAAGAGCTATCTTCTCGGCTTCCTCTTTGGTTTTCAGGTCTCCCGGAGAATGGGCATCGGTATTTACAAGGAGTTTAGCTCCGGCTGCCAATGCAGTCTTCGCCACATGGCCGTTAGTCAGGGAATGCCCTTTCCTGGCCGTTATCTCAAGATAGATCCCTTTCCTCGCTGCAAGTTTCGCATCTTCCATTGTAATCAGGCCGGGATGGGTGAGGATATCTATGTCGGAGTTCAGGGCAGCCGAGTTTGTCCCTGGTGGAACAGGCTCGACTATTGTCTCCCCGTGGCAGAGTACGAGCCTTGCGCCAAGCGCCCTCGCCTCCTTTGCCAGGCCTGCGATATCGGCTGGAGGGACATGGGTCAATTCAACGCCGGGGATAACCTTTATCCCCCAGGCCTTTGAAAGCACCGCCGACACCTTTGCCAACCTCGGCACTATCAAGTCTATATTGGAAAGGTCTCCATG
>JAENJC010000072.1 GCA_016844545.1 Deltaproteobacteria bacterium
GAGGTACCATTTTAGGTTACTCTCAATAGCCTTCCAGTATTCCCTCTTGAAAGATATCAGGTCGCTGAATCTGGCGTACCTGTTACCCGCAAATCCCCATATTACGCGTAACGTGTAGATGACAGCCAGGAAATAGCCGAAATAGGTGTGCTTCTTCTTGAGCATGGCCATAAGCATCTCTGCAGCCTCATCGTTCAGGCCAAGAGATTCTACTTCCCACATGGTGAGCGCCAGGGCAACAAGGATAATGACAGTCAGGGCTTTAAGCCAGTGAAGTACCCTGGTCGGGATGTCCCAGACAGGGACCGCCTCGTATACTACATCTGCCTTGATCTGCTCGTCCATATCCAACTCCAACTAAAAAAAATGCCGGAAGCGGCATTAAGCTGCTTCCGGCAGAAAAACTACTTCTTCTCTTCTTTCTTTTCCTGCTTTGGGCTCACAATCTCACCACTCTTTGGGTCTATCTTGACCACAACCTTCTCACCCTTCTCAGTCAGGATATATACCTCAAAAAGTCCGCGCTCCTTTTCCTTATTTTCAACTTTACTGTTAGGATATGCCTTCTGCGCTATAGTCACAGCGTCATCAAGAGTCAAAGGCTTCTTTGCCTCCTCGGCAAAAACAGATACTGAACCAAAAAATGCGGAAATTACTGCAACTGCTAAGAACTTTTTAAACATGATTTCTCCTTTTATATTTAGTTTTTGAATCTGAAGAGCTAATAAAAAAACTGCTTTAAAACCAGGACCCACCTCCTATAGTTAGATTTAGCGGTAATTCTAACACGTTTAACCAACATGTCAACATTTCTTAAGAGCAAGATACATCAGGTTAAACTAAAGGAGGATTAATTGCGCTGGTCCCATCTATTTCAACCCAGCTGCCCTTCTCAGCCTGTCTGCTATGCCAAGCTTAAGGCCGCTGCCGCCATATGGTTCGGATATAATAAGGTCAACTCCATCCTTGTCAAATTCCCTGAGGATATCGAACAGCCTTCCGGCCACGGTTCCCGGCCTCGAACCTGCGTATTTTGTTATACAGCCTTTAACCCGGAACTCTTTGTGAAACGCAAGGATGCCAACCTTTTCCCCATCTTTTAAACCCTTTTCCGCAAGCTTCATGATATCAGACTGAACCGCATCACTATCACCTACAATTATAACCATCCTTGCCTTAGGCGCATAATGCCTGTACTTCATACCAGGAGACGTGGCAGGCTTACTTTCATGTGATGCTAAAAATCCCTGAAGAGGACCTGTGACTTTCTCTATCTCTTCCACAGGCAAGCCGCCCGGCCGCAATAATGTCGGTGGAGATGTGGTCATATCAATGACTGTGGACTCTATACCGATCCTTGTCTTACCGCCATCAATAATCACATCTATTTTCCCGGACAGATCAGCGGCAACATCTCTTGACCTTGTTGGCGAGGGTTTTCCTGACAGGTTGGCAGAAGGGGCAACGAGAGGAACCCCAGCCATCTTAATTAAAGAAAGGGCTATCTTGTTATCAGGCATCCTTACAGCAACGGTATCCAGGCCACCCGTTACTATGCCAGGAACTATCTTCTTTTTCTTTACGATAATAGTAAGAGGGCCAGGCCAGAACCTGTTAATAAGGTCTATAGCTGCCTTTACAGGCTTTTTGGCAACCAGTTGAAATGTATCCATGTCGGAGATGTGGACTATAAGAGGATTATCAGGTGGACGGCCCTTTGCCTTGAACACCTTTCTTATCGCTTCGGGGTTCAGGGCATCGGCGCCGAGTCCGTAAACTGTTTCAGTAGGAAATGCAACTGTCCCGCCTCTATTTATCACTTCTGCAGCTTCTTTAATCTTGGAGGGTTCAGGGGAAATGGGGTTGATTTTCAGGATTTTTGTCATCATGAATGGAGTAAGGGCGTATCGTCATACGCCCTTACAAAGGGATTAGAATATCTGCCTTGAAAGCTCTTCCAGCCTTGCAACCCTCTCTTCCATCGGAGGATGGGTGCTGAATAAAGACATCAGGCCGCCGCCTGTAAGAGGGCTTACTATAAACATGTGGGCTGTTGCTGAGTTTGCATGCATAGGTATAGCTGCAACACCCATGTGGAGCTTCTTCAGGGCACTGGCAAGGGCCAGAGGTTTTCTGCATATCCTTGCGCCATATGCATCAGCCTGATATTCTCTTGAACGGGAAATGGCCATCTGGATCAGCATGGCTGCTATCGGGGCTACTATTGCCATGGCAATCATGACAAGCGGGCTTCCCCCCTCTTCGTCCCTGTTCCTGCCTCCGCCAAAGATAGCTGCCCACTGTGCCATATGCGCAAGATAGCTTATGGCGCCTGCAATTGTGGCTACTATTGAAGAGATGAGTATGTCCCTGTTCCCGACATGGGCCAGTTCATGGGCCATGACACCCTCAAGTTCTTCGTCGTTTAATATACTTAGAATCCCTTCTGTTGCCGCCACTGCCGCATGCTGCGGGTTCCTGCCAGTTGCGAAGGCATTGGGACTCATACCCGGAATGATATAGACCTTGGGCATCGGGAGCATCGCCTTCATCGCCAACTGGTTTGTTATCCTGTAAAGCCTTGGCGCCTCTGCCTCCGTTACCTCTCTTGCGCCATACATCTTTAGGACAATCTTGTCCGAGAACCAGTAACTGACAAGATTCATAACCCCTGCCATGATAAGGGCTATCATCATCCCGCCGTTCCCGCCAATTGCCTTCCCAACGAACAGGAGAAGGAGTGTAAGGGCGGTCAGTAGAAAAGTTGTCTTCAGTAAATTCACCTAATGTGCCTCCTTTAACTTTAAAAGTTCACTTATCAGAACCTCTTTTTTGTCATTCCCGCAAAGATCTTGAGCGGGAATCCATTGTTTTTTATAGAATCAATAAGTGGATCTCCGATAAAAGCACTCGGGGATGACGGTACTGGAAGAACCTCATCAGTCGTAATTTTATTTTCCGCTTACAATCTTTTCCAGGTGTTCAAGTTCCTTCTGGACATCTTTGTACCTCTTCCCCAGAAAGAAAATATACCCGAAGTTTATCACCCATAGAATCGTATAAGCAAGAAACAGATAATACAGTCCGCCTTCCATATTCACCTCCTTAAAATCAAGCTTCTTTCATTATTTTTTTCTTCAGCTCCGCTACCCTGTCCCTCATACCTTCCAAGTCCATCCTCCTCAAAAGAAGTATAACATATAGAAGAGTTATGGCCGATAATGACATGAACAGTGCATGTATCATTCTGGGGTCTAGGTCGATCTTATCCGGCCTTATCACGTCAGGATGAATGGTCCTCCACATCACATTAGCCACGTATGTCAAGGGAACATTGAGGAAGGCAATGATTCCTATGACGGCTGAAAACCTTCCCCTCTTTGTTTCCTCTTCGATGGCTCCGCGGACGATCATGTAGGCAACGAACATAAACGTTAGGATGAGGAATGTAACAAGCCTCGGATCCCAAGTCCACCAAGCACCCCAGACAGGCCTGGCCCAGATGGGGCCCGTTGTCAGGACAACGAGACAGAAGGCTATCCCTATTTCAGCGGATGAAACTGCTAATATATCCCAGAACCTCTTTTTTCTGATCAAGTACATGAGGCTTCCTACAAATGTCCCAAAGAAGGCAATAAAGCCTGTCCATGCAAAAGATACATGAAAATAGAATATCCTCTGGATATTGCCCATGTTTGCATCGGCCGGGGCATAGACAAACACCATATAAAGAGCTGATACCACAAGGACAGCTGTTACCAACGCAAGTGCATCTTTCAGTTTTTCCTTCATTCCACTCCTCCTTACTATTTCTACCACCCCTTTAATTCCCCTCCTTATTAAGGAGGGGAGCACGAAGTGCGGGGTGGTTAAATCTGGGAGAGTCCCCTCGCCTTTTTCATTCCTCTATAAGATACTCAAATATCACAAAAGATGCCACAAAAAATATTATATCGAATGCAATGAGAAGTTTCAACCACTGGCTATACATCTCAATCCCGCTGCCGGCCATTATCATCCCTGTAGACTTGACAGCCGCTATTATCACCGGAACCTGCATGGGAAACAAGAGGAGCGGAAGTATCATGTCCCCTCCCCTGATACCCACAGAGAGAGCCGAAAATAGGGTCCCCACTGCAATGAACCCGAACGTGGCCAGCACTATAACAATCATAAGTGGAGGAAGGGCTGCGGTCAGGGAAAGGTTAAAGAATAGGGCGAAAAATGGGAGAGAGAGCAACTCTATAGTCATGGTAAATATGAAATTACCGATCACCTTCCCCAGGTATATCCCGCTCCTGTCAAGAGGAGAAAGCATAAGCCCCTGCATGCAATCCTCTTCCTTTTCAAGGATAAAGGAGCGTGAAAGGCCAAGGGAAGCGGCAAATATAAAGGCAACCCATAGGATACCGGGGGCCACATCTTTTATATATTCTGCCCCTGGCTCAAATGCGAAGTTGAATATCACCATGACCAGAAGGGAAAAGAGCATCATGGAGTATATCTTTTCCTTTGACCGGAACTCGATCCTCATGTCTTTGCCGGCTATCAGAAAAACCTTTTTTAGATAATTTCCCACTACTTTCCTTCTCCGACCTTTTCAAAATAGACCCTTTCAAATGTCTCAACGGTCTGGTTTGCGCTTCTATCCTCAAATACAATCTTACCAAGAATCTGTATTACTATCCTGTCGCTTATCTCAAGGCCGTTCGTGATATCATGGGTAGTCATTACAATGGTTTTGTCCTCCGTATGGAGTTTTTTCAGGAGGTTCGTGAGCATCCTGGCCGCGTGCTGGTCTAATCCGGTGTAAGGCTCATCGAGCAGGATAATGGCTGGATTATGGATTATGGCCCTTGCTATGGTAAGACGCTGGAGCATCCCTCTCGAAAAGGTCCGCACCATGTCGTTCGCCCTGTGAGCCAGCCCTACTTCAGCAAGAAGCTCGTCTATCCTTTTTTCAAGATCAGGCAAATCATAGAGCCTTCCAAAAAAAAGGAGGTTCTCTTTTGCAGACAGGTTTCCGTAAAGAAACGCCTTATGGGAGATAACGCCTATCCTCCTTCTAGCATCCTCATTGGCGGAGGATATGTCTATGCCGTCTGTGTTTACTTTGCCGGATGTAGGCTTGATTATAGTTGAAAGAATTTTTAGAAGCGTGCTCTTGCCAGCGCCGTTGGGACCAAATACAGTGAGGAACTCCCCTTTTTCTATCTTTAGATCAATCCCCCTCAAGGCATCAACAGGGCCGTAACTCTTCCAGAGCCTTGATACCTCGATCATCTCTTACCTTTAGTGTGGGCTTTTTCTTTCTCGTGCCCCCTGGGGTGGGGCGCTGCGGCCTTAATTTTCTCCATTTCCTTGATGGTCATGATCGCCTTTTCCTTATAATAATCCCTTAACTCATTATAGTCCTTTTCGCTGAGCTTCCCTTCGGCATTCTCAAAGTCTACGTCCTTGATGGCCTTGTACATCGAATCCTTAATTGCATTAAGTTTATTAAGCCTCGAGTCGACAGCCGAAATTTCCCATTTTTCTGAAACGCCCATGAAAAATGGAGATACAATTAAAGCGATTACGCCAGCAAATACAATGAGTATAAATAAGGCTTCCACGTCTTCTCCTCAATCCAGTTTCTTCAATTCTTCCTCTATCTTCTTGTCCAGCTCCGACCCTTTATCCTCAGGACGATGTTGTTCAAGCACCTTTTCCTCTTCTCTCGTCCCTCTGGAGGTCCAGGTCTTGATGACCCTTGAGACAAAGAAGGCTGCGCCTAACAATGCTATAAACGGAAGGATGTAACCGATGAGGTTAAAGCCCTCCTTTTTAGGGGTTGCCAACACCTTCAGGCCGTCTCTCTTTACAAAGATATCAATTATCTCTTCCTTTCCCTTGCCCTCTTTTATCAGGTCTGTAATATACCGCCTTGCAGGTATGGCATAACCGCAGTTCTGATGAGGACAGTGTTTTAAGACTATACCGCAACCGCACTGGCACATAATGGCCTCTTCCACCTCACCCTGGACATCTGCATAGGCAAGCCCTGGAATGGATATTACCTTTGATTCGAGGCCGCAGAACATCGGTGAGCACTTGTCGCCCTTGCTGAATAAAGATAGCCCAACCTTTTGGGAAACATCTAAATAGCCGTGAACTCCGGCTATAAGAGAGAGGGATACTAAACTGAAGATTATCTTGTGTAACCGTTTCTTCATCATGCTTCCGCCTCTTCCTTCCTCTTATACTCAGGCAATAGCACATACAATCCGCCAAAGAAGGCAACAATGCCGCCTATCCAGTACCAGTTGATAAGAGGGTTTATTATGGCCCTTATGGTGACCCTGTCGCCTTCATGGATGGAGGCAAGTATTACAAATAAATCCTCTTTAAGGCTGCGGTCGAGGGCCACCTCGCTGGTTGGCTCCTCTGCATATTTATCATATCTCCTCTTTTCCGGCTCAATTATCCCCTGCTTCTTTCCGTCTTTTAATACAGTGAGCACTGCTGTGGCTGCATCGTAGTTC
>JAENJC010000240.1 GCA_016844545.1 Deltaproteobacteria bacterium
GGCGGGCTTCCTGGGATATCACTTCCCGGTTCTTCATCCTCATCGGAGATCGTAAACTTCCTCAAGTCAAATATTCTCAGGGAGAAGGTGATCGAGAGATACAATCTGCTCCCTGTCTTATTTTATGAGAAGTGGGATGAGGGAAAAAAGGATTGGGAAAAAGGAGAAAAAAGCGGCTTCAGTTTGGATCCCTTCATGTCGATACAAAAGGTTGTGGCAGCCATAAAACCGAAAACCCAAAACGCAAAACCCAAAACCCAAGATGATGGCAGCCCAACCGTCTGGGATGGCCTCCGGATGTTAAATGGCATGGTCAAGGTAAACAATAATGCAAAGGATAATACGATAACCGTTTCTGTTGATTTTCACGATCCTAAGACAGCTGCAAGGATGGTAGAATATTTTCTAACTACACTGACAGACCATATGAGCGGCGAGGCCAAAAGAGTGGCAAGTACCAACAGAAGGCATCTTGAAGAACAGTTGTGAGCAACGGCAGACCCTCTTATCAGACAGAAGATAATCAATGATGTCTGAAGTAAAGGAGAATTTTGCATTCAAGGTCATTGACCCTCCTAAGGTGCCGGATAAAAAGATAAAGCCGAAGAGGTCTCAGATGGTTATGCTGAGTCTTGTCACCTCCCTGTTTGCAGGGATATTCATTGCATTCTTTTTGGAATATATTGCTAAATTGAGAAATCAGGGGGAAGAAGCAAGATGAACTTTGGCTTAAGATTTTTAAAAAACTATATCATAATCTTTTTTTTGTGCATGCTGCCTGCTGTATACTGCCTGCTACCTGATAATCTTCACGCTGAAGCGGCGGGTGCGACGGGAGGACAGGTCGTCCTATCCCCGCAGTCTCTTCCAGTCCAAGTTCCGGCAGGTATGACAGGGGAAAGCCTTACTCCAGCCCAGCGTCAGGCGGTACAGGCAGAGACCTCAAAGAGCGGGGGGCAGCTTACTCCCGAGGCGGTAGAGGCATTAAAGAAGGGCCCTGAATTTAAAGACCTGAGGCCTGAGGATGTGGCAAAGGGAAAGGAACTCCTTGAAAAGAAACAGGAGACTGAAAAGGAAGAAGGAAAAAAGGTTGATGAAAAGGCAGACAATAAGGGAGATGTCCAGACTGGAAAAGAAGGGAGCTCCCTTTTCGACAGATACCTATCTACCTCTTCACCCCTGGTGGTTTCTACAAAACTGGAATCATTTGGCTATGATCTCTTTGCAGGCGTAGACCTTGCGTCGCCGAAAGACCTCCCGGTCCCTGCCGATTATATGGTAGGCCCCGGAGATGAGATAAATATACTTCTGTGGGGCAGGATGAGCTCCCAGTTCAACCTCACAGTCAGTCGGGAGGGGACTATCCAGTTCCCGAATATCGGCCCCCTATCAGTTGGCGGCATGACATACGAGGAGGTCAAGCGGTACCTTACAAGACAGGCAAAGAACATAGTAGGGGCGGAGATAAACGTGACCATGGGGAGATTGAGGTCTATTCAGGTATTTGTCCTCGGCGAGACAAAGAAGCCCGGAGCCTATACAGTCAGCGCCATGTCTACCCTGACAAACGCCTTGATGGCCGCAGGCGGACCGACGATGATAGGGTCTCTGAGAAAGGTTGAATTAAAGAGGAGCAACAAGAACATTGCCTCAATGGACTTCTATGAGCTACTTTTGAAAGGTGATAAGTCTAAAGACCTCAGGCTCCAGAATGGGGACGTGATATTTGTGCCAACGGTTGGCCCCATTGTGGGGATTGCCGGGAACGTGAAGAGGCCTGCTGTATATGAACTAAAAGATGACAACGGTCTTGCCGGAGTCCTGGAGCTTGCTGGCGGGATTATCCCTACAGCATACACCCAGCAGATACAGGTGGAGAGGGTTGAAAGGTATGAAAGACGCATCGTGATTGACATAAACGACCACGAAAGCGGGGCGGTAAATAACTTTAAGCTCCAGGATGCTGACCTGGTAAAGGTCTTCTCCATCGTAGGCAAGGATGCGAACGTCATCTATCTGAATGGAAATGTAAAGAGGCCTGGAAAATATGAGATAAAGAAGGGGATGAGGCTTAAGGATGTAATCAAGGATGAATCCGAGCTGTTGGATAAGACCTACTTCGATTACGCCCTGATAAAGAGATTGGTACCCCCCACCCTTGAGGTCAAGCTGATCCCCTTCAACCTTGGGAGCCTCTTGTTCAAGGGTTCTCAGGAGGATAATATAGTCCTTCTACCTCAGGATTCCATATTTATATTCCCCAACTCCTTTTTTAAGGACAGCCCAACCGTCACTATCCATGGCGAAGTGAGGAAGGGAGGGGGCTTCCCTCTGGAAGAGAATCTAACCATAAAAGACCTGGTACTTATGGCTGGTGGGCTTACAAAAGATGCCTTTTATGATGATTTCGAAATTTATAAGACTGACCAAAAGACAAAAGAGGTAACGCTCCACAAATTTAACCTCGCGAAGGCGATGGATGGGGATGAGGCCAATAATATAAAGCTCAACGACATGGACAGGGTGGTGATACATTCGGTATGGGAGAATGTCCCGAAGCAGTATCTGACCGTGTCAGGGGATGTAAACAAGCCAGGGCAATATCCGTATGCCGCCAATATGACCATAAAGGATCTGATATTCGCCTCTGGGAACCTATTGGAGTCTGCCTATATCGAGAATGCGGAGCTGACATCTCACACTGTCAAAGATGGAAAGCTCTCTATTATGAGCCAGAAGAAAATAGACATGAGAAGGGTCATGGCAGCCGATAAGGAGGAAAATCTCCCTCTGAAACCTTATGACAGCCTCTTTATCAGACGGATATCTGAATGGAAAGAGGAGAGGTACGTTGAGATAAAGGGTGAAGTAGCTTTTCCTGGCAGGTATATCATTGGGAAGGGGGAGCGACTGTCTTCCCTTATAGAGAGGGCCGGAGGATTTTCAAACAAGGCTTATCT
>JAENJC010000073.1 GCA_016844545.1 Deltaproteobacteria bacterium
AATTAAGCTATGGATACTCATAGTTTGATAGAGGCCCTTAAATCCCCCCAGATCTACCCTGACAGTCCTTCTCAAATACGAATAGCGGAAACTCATATATCTTACCTTTTCTTCACTGGAAAGTATGTTTACAAGGTAAAGAAGCCTGTAGACTTCGGGTTCCTTGACTTTACTACCCTTGAAAAGAGGAAGTTCTTCTGCCTGCGGGAGGTTAAGCTGAACAGCAGGCTTTCTCCAGATGTCTATCTCGGTGTTGAAGAGATCAGAGAGGAGAACGGGCGTATTTCTCTTGGGGGACAGGGGAAGACAATTGAGTATGCCGTGAAGATGAAGGAGCTGCCTTCTGAAGGTATGCTTATAAGGCTTGTCTCAGAGGGTAAGGCGAAGCCGGAACTTATGGACAGGATTGCATTGAAGATAGCAACCTTTCACAGGGAGGCGGAAACAAGCAATGAAATTGCCGGGTTTGGCAATGTATCTGTTATAAAAAAGAATATGCAGGAGAATTTCATCCAGACTGTACCTTACATAGGGAAGACATTGCTAAGGGAGCAGTATGACTTTATATCAGAAAGGGCCCTGGCTTTCCTGGAACACCACAATCTGATATTCGCCAAGAGAAAGAATGGCGGGATGATTAAGGACTGCCACGGCGACCTTCACCTTGGCGCCATATGCGTAGAAAAAGATAATATACATGTCTTTGACTGCATAGAGTTCAACGACAGGTTCAGGTACGGAGACACAGCGGCGGATATAGCATTTCTTACAATGGACCTCGAATATAACAACCGCTTTGATCTCTCATCTGCATTTACAGAGGCTTACATCAGGTATTCCGAAGACTCCGACATCCCCATTGTCCTTCGTTTCTATAAGTCTTACAGGGCCTATGTCAGAGGAAAGGTGATGAGCTTTTTGCTGGATGAAGAGGAGGTTTCGGAAGAACAAAAGAGAAAGGCCCTTATATCTGCAAAAGGATACTTTGGTCTTGCTTACTCTTATCTTATGCAGCCCACGTTGATAATAATGGCTGGCCTGGTCGGGACAGGAAAGAGTGCTGTGGCGGGATTGCTTGGAGAAGCCACTGGAGCCCCTGTAGTTCGATCAGATGAGGCAAGAAAGAGGCTTGCAGGGATCCTGCCTGATGAACACAGGTATGAAGATTATGAAAAGGGAATTTATTCAGAGGAGTTTACCAACAAGACTTACAGCGAACTCCTTAAGGAGGCCTCGGAGGTACTTGGTGGAGGAAGGTCGATAATCCTGGATGCCTCATATAAGAGCCGCGCTTCGAGAGAAAGGGCTGCCGCCCTGGCAAGAGAGAAGGGTGCGCGGTTCTTTATTGTAGAGTGTATTTGCGATCAAAAGGTTGTCAGGGCAAGACTGACAAAGAGGATGGATGAGATGGATACTTCCGACGGAAGGTGGGAGATATACGACAGGCAGAAAAAGGAGTTTGAAGAGATTACAGAGAACGAGGGAAGGCTCATAAGAATTGATTCTGCAAGGTCAGTTGAGGAGAATATGGAACTGATATTAAAAGTTATAGGCAGGTGAGTATGAAACGAATATATCTTGACCACAACGCCACAACTCCGGTGCATCCAGAGGTTGCTGATCAGGTGTGCAGGTGTCTGAGAGAGGACTTTGGAAATGCAGGTACCCTTTACAGCTACGGGAGGGAGGCAAAAAAACTGGTAGATGATGCAAGAGAAAAAGTTGCAACACTTATAGGAGCCAGGAAGGAGGAGATACTCTTTACCAGCGGGGGGACCGAGTCTGACAACATGGCTGTGAGGGGGGTTGCTTACGGGAATATAAACAAGGGAAGGCATATATTAACATCTACGATTGAGCACCACGCAGTCCTGGAGACTTGCAAGGCCCTTGAAAAGGAAGGGTTTGAGGTTGCGTATCTTCCGGTAGATGAATACGGCACAATTAAGGTGGATGAGCTGAAAAATGCCATAAGATCCGATACTACTTTAATCAGCATCATGCATGCCAACAACGAGACCGGGAGCATCCAGCCTGTTTCTGAGATAGGAAGGATTGCCAAGGAAAAAGGGGTCACCTTTCACACAGACACTGTTCAGACATTCGGGAAAATCGTGATAAATGTGGACGAGATGAATATAGACCTCCTATCCATATCAGCCCATAAGCTGCACGGCCCGAAAGGTGTAGGCGCCCTTTACGTAAGGAAAGGGGTAAAGATGAAACCTGTCATGTTCGGAGGGCATCAGGAGAGGAAGATGAGGCCGGGCACCCATAACGTACCTGGGATTGCTGGACTGGGAAAGGCGGTAGAGATTGCAGCAAGCGATATGGAGGAGGAAGGAGAGAAGCTTTTGAGGGTCAGGGAAAGGCTCTGGGAAGGGATAAAGAAAAATATCCCTCATATCAGGTTGAATGGCCATCCTACAGTGAGGCTCAGCAACACTTTGAACATAAGCTTTGAGTTTGTTGAGGGGGAGTCCCTTATCCTGAGCCTTGACGACCATGGAATATGCGTAGCCTCAGGCTCTGCCTGCACATCAGATTCCCTTGAGCCATCCCACGTCCTTCTGGCAATGGGTTGCGTGCCGGAGGTAGCTCACGGCTCTCTCAGATTCTCTTTCGGAAGAGGGAACACAGAAGAGGAGATAGACTTTGTAATACAGGCTTTGCCAAAGGTTGTGGGAAGGATGAGGTCAATGTCACCGCTTTACAGGGAGTTTTTGAAAAAACAAAAAGAAAGTGCATAAGCATTTGGGACGCAGATTTTCATGATTACCATGATTCACGCAGATAGGTATTTATCAAGTAAATCGGCCTTTATCTGCGTCCAATTAATGAGGGTTTAAAATGTACAGCGAAAAGGTAATGGATCATTTCAGAAACCCCAGGAACATGGGTGAGATGGAAAACCCGGACGGGGTTGGGAAGGTTGGGAACCCAGTATGCGGCGACATGATGGAGCTTTATATAAAGGTTGAGAACGATGTCATCACTGATGTCAAGTTCATGACCTTCGGGTGCGGTGCAGCCATCGCCACCTCCTCCATGGTAACGGAGCTTGTCAAGGGAAAGACTCTCGATGAGGCGTTGAAGATCTCAAATGCGACAGTAGCCGAGGCCTTAGACGGCCTCCCTCCGGTAAAAATGCACTGCTCGGTCCTGGCAGAGGATGCCCTGAAGGGGGCGATAGAGGATTACAGAAAAAGGAAGGTTGAGTCTAAGGTTTAGGTTGATAAAAAACTTAGCCTTAACCTATACCTTAGCCGAAGTTTGAGGAGTTGTTATGCCTAAAAATGCCCTTGTCATAATAGACATGCTCAACGATTTCGTCCTGCCGGGAGCCTCTCTTGAGGTTCCAGATACGAGGGAGATAATACCTAATATAGAAAGGGAGATAGATAAGGCTAGGGGAAAGGGTTATCCGGTTATTTACGTCTGCGACTCTCATGCACCGGACGACAGGGAGTTTCAGATATGGCCAAGGCACTGCGTTAAAGGGACAAAAGGGGCCCAGGTAGTTGACGAACTGAAGCCCGAACCCAAAGATATTGTCGTTGAAAAGACAACATATTCAGGCTTTTTTAATACGAGACTGGAAGAGGTGCTGAAGTCCCTTGGGACGACGGAACTAATTATTACAGGGTGCGTCACGAACATCTGCATCCTTTACACCTCATCCGATGCGGTTTTAATAGGGTTTAGCGTAACAGTCCTAAAAGACTGCGTGGCAGGACTGAACAAAGAGGACCATGAGTTCGCCCTGAGGCAGATGGAAAAGGTGCTGAAAGTTAATCTGGTTTGAATTATTGTAGAAACATGGCTTCAGCCATGTTAACAGGTCTGAAGGCCCGTTTCTACGAATTATCGTATGAAAATAGACGTGATTTTAGGAGGCGTAATGTTCCAGACCGCATCATTTGATGAAATAAAGGCAGGGAAGGTAACAGACGTCTATTTTGAAAGGACGATCAAGATCCTTAAGGCAAAGGGGATAGACAAGCGGGTAAAGGCGGAGTTCATTGCAAAAGAGCTTCCTGATAATGCCGAATGGGGAGTTTTTACAGGTCTTGAAGAATGTGCAGCGCTGCTTAAGGGGATGAAGGTCAATGTCAGGGCAATGGCTGAAGGTACAGTATTCAGACCCCTTCAGCCTGTGATGGAGATAGAGGGGATGTATACCGACTTCGGAATTTACGAGACCGCCCTCCTCGGCCTTATCTGCCAGGCATCAGGTGTGGCAACAAGGGCTGCCCGCTGCAAGATGGCGGCTGGTGAGAGGAAGGTCATATCTTTCGGCGCCAGGAGGATGCACCCTGTACTTGCTCCTATGATTGAAAGGAACGCATATGTCGGCGGCTGTGACGGGGTCTCGGTATTAAGGAGCGCAGAACTCATAGAGGAGGAGCCCATGGGGACCATGCCTCATGCCCTGATCCTTATTATGGGTGATGTGGAAAGGGCCATAAAGGCGTTTGATGAGGTCATCGAGCCGAATGTAATGAGGACTGCCCTTGTTGATACATTTGTGGACGAAAAATTTGAGGCAGTCAGGGCTGCTGAGGCCTTGGGTGGAAGGTTGTTTGCCGTCAGGCTTGATACCCCTGGTTCCAGGAGGGGAAACTTTTACAGGATCATAGAAGAGGTAAAATGGGAGCTTGACATAAGGGGGTTCGGTAATGTTAAGATATACGTCAGCGGCGGCTTAAACGAGGAAAAGGTATTGGAACTGAACCCGGTGGTTGACGGTTATGGGATTGGAACCTGGATAAGCAACTCCCCTGTCATAGACTATGCAATGGATATCATGGAGGTTGAGGGGAAACCGCTTGCCAAGAGGGGAAAGTGGTCTGGTTCCAAAAGTGTCATCCGGTGCGCTACCTGCGGCGATGAAAAAATTGTACCCTTTACAACAGAACGGGAACACTGCGATTGTGGGGGAATTCAAGAAGACATGCTGAAACCATTTATAAAGGATGGGGATTTAATCGGTTCCCTGCCAAAACCTAAAGATATCAGGAAGTATGTCCAATCTCAGACAAAAACATTATCTCAAAGGAGGAAACCATGACAGAGAAAGAAAAGGAAGGGTTCGAGAAGTTGGTGGATGCTGCAGAGTTGGTGGCAGATGAGGCGAGCCACAAAAAAGAGATTCAGGAGATTCAGGAGTTCAGAAAAGACCACCTTTACAATGGTACAAAGAAGCTGAAGCATGTTCCACCGAAAGGAAAATAATAAAGTACAACAGAACATGCAGGGGTGAAGCTATATTATAATTCAGTGATTCAGGTTTTATACCAAGTTGCTTTCAAACAATTAAATATTGGTAGTGAAAGCTTACTTGGTATTATGCCAGTGCAA
Source organism: Deltaproteobacteria bacterium (assembly GCA_016844545.1). GTDB lineage: Bacteria > Desulfobacterota > JAENJC01 > JAENJC01 > JAENJC01 > JAENJC01. The sequence goes on from JAENJC010000073.1 coordinate 5,362, forward strand.
TCAAATTTTCATTATTTGCTTGCTCAGGTTTTAAACTGGGTTCTAAAGCGGTCGTGAAGCTCTCCGAGCTTTCCCTTGTTCCAGCTCGAGACCTTGCTCATGTAGTTGGTTATCCTGCATATCCCATCCAGTTCGATGGAGCCGCATTTGGGGCAATTTTCCAGGAGTCCCCTGGAGATTGCCCCGCACTCCTGGCAGAGCGTAAAGTCAGGGGTTATCATGACCTGCGAGCAGTCCGTCCCTTCCCGGATCTTCCTTAGCAGCTCCACAATCTCTTCGGCTTTTGGTTTTGAGCCCCCAAGCCATACGCTTGTCAGGGGGTTTGCATCTATCTGGTTGTGAAACCTGCCCTCAATGCGGGCCTTGTCAAGGGGAGAGATTGATGCAGACGGGCTTAAGTGGGTGGAGTTGGTGTAGTATATCTCCCCTCTCCCTATCTCACCCTTTACAGTCCTACCTGCCTTTGCGGGGTGGTGTCTCATATCCAGACGGGCAAACCTGTAAGATGTGCTTTCCGCAGGGGTCTGATTGAGGATAACCCTGATCCCCTCCTCCTCTCCAAGTCTCGATGCAATCCCTTTAATAATCTCAACTACCCTTATTCCGAATTCCAGGGCCTCCGTAGATTCATGAAGTTCCATCCCCTTGTGGGCCCTTACAAGCTCATTCAGGCCGAGGAGTCCTATCAGGTATGTGGCCCTGTCAAGCCTCAGATAGTGGGAGCCGTCCAGTTTCATAGTAAGGAGGGAGAGGGGGCCATTTTCACCAAGAGAGAGAAGCCTCTCCATGAATGCCCTCTTTTCAGCATGGGCCTGGACGGCAGTTGAAACCAGTTCTGACAGGTGGTCAAAGAGGAGTTGATCGCTTCCCTCCGCAAGATAGGCAACCCTCGGAAGGTTTAAGGTCACATTCTGGATAGAAGCATACCTCATCTTCCAGGGGGACAAGGCATCATCCCGACCTGTGCCGCTGGAGAAGTTTACTATCCCATAGTCAGGGATCCTTGAAACCCCTTCCCTCTCAAATAGGAATAGAGGGTTTCCCTTTTCAGCGGCAAGCTCAGCAGCGTATCTCAGAATCGGGTCATTATCGTCAAAGGCCTCCTTCGTCACCTGTATCACAGGGATAGGGAAGAAGAA
>JAENJC010000074.1 GCA_016844545.1 Deltaproteobacteria bacterium
ACGGAAGTAAATCTGCCCCTGACAGGGATAAAAAACTACTTGAACTACTTAAATTAGAATGTAAGACCGGCACCCAAGGAGACGAAGGCTCCGCCAAAATCTGTGACCCCGCCGCCAATTGTCGGAGCTGCCGATGTCGTTAACAACCTGTAAGCAACCTCAACGTTCAGGTAAGAGGTAATCTTCCCCTTAGACGACAGAAGCTTCACTCCACCTAAGATATCGGCAAGAGAAGCCTGTTGAGCGCTAGCAGGACCACTGAAGCTTGCTGTTCCAAGGTCTATGCCGACATAGACTGGTTCTGATATAGCCTTTGTGATCCTGATGGCGTTGACATTATATCTGCCTGCTACGTCAGCGCCACCTGCAGCTGGTTTTTCAATGTAGTTTATCTGCTCGGTCAAGATACCAACTGTTGTTCCAGCATCAAGATCAAAGGTTAGAAGAACGCTGGATCCTGATGCACCAGACTTCACGTCGCTCTTATTGGCCAAGCCCTGATAAGGAACCCTGAACTGAATCCCAACCTCTGCAAAAGAAACCGCAGCAAAAGAAACGAACAAAGCAACCAAAGAAACCACTATCAAATTTTTACGCATTGTTACCTCCTGAAATAAAATTTTTATTTAGACTAACTTTACAGACTCTACCCATGCATAATGCGTGTAACAAGTGCAATAAACCAGATTCACCTCCTTTCTACGGAACAGTATTTACTTAAATACCATAAATCCATACAACATCAGTGCAACAATCCTGCAATGTAATGAACAAGATTATACAACGGCTTACCTTCTTGTCAATATTTTTTTTGCTACTCCAACCCTTCAGACGCCATCTCCACAGCCCTGAACAACGCTGAGGCCTTGTTTACCGTCTCCTGATACTCAGAGTCAGGGTCTGAGTCGGCAACAACCCCACCCCCTGCCTGCATATAAATATAGTTATCTTTTATAACCATTGTCCTTATTGTAATGCACATGTCCATGTTCCCCGAAAATCCGAAGTATCCAAGACATCCTGCATAAGGGCCTCTCCTGGAGGGCTCCAGCTCTTCGATTATCTCCATTGCCCTGACCTTGGGAGCGCCACTGACAGTGCCAGCCGGAAACGTTGCCCGAAGGACATCAAAGCTGTCAACCCCTGCCCTCAACTTTCCCCTGACATTTGAAACTATGTGCATGACGTGGGAGTATCTCTCTACAGTCATAAGCTCAGTTACCTGAACGCTTCCCACCTCGGAAACCCGCCCGATATCGTTTCTGCCGAGGTCAACCAGCATTATATGCTCCGCCCTCTCCTTTGGGTCAGCAAGGAGTTCCTCTTCCAGCGCCCTGTCTTCCTCATCGCTTTTCCCGCGCCGCCTGGTCCCGGCTATTGGCCTCACATCCACATCTTCGCCCTCAACCCTGACAAGGATCTCAGGGGAAGTCCCTATAATGGTCAGTTCATCGAGCTTCAGGTAATACATGTAGGGAGAAGGGTTTATGAGTTTCAACGCCCTGTAGATATTGAACGGAGCGGCGGTAAGTTCAGCCCGGAATCTCTGGGATGGCACCACCTGTATAATGTCCCCTGCCTTTATGTATTCCTTGGCCTTCCTAACCATCTCAAGATAGGCCTCTTTTGTCATCTCAGCTGTTATTTTAGCCCTGCCCTTTCCCTCACTATCCATTGAAGGTAGTGTGGCCTTGAGCCTATCTATGATGGCTTCTATCCTCGCTACCGCCTCTTTGTAAGCCGATTCTGCGTCTCCGTCGATATGTGCATTGGAAACCACCTTTATCCTGTGCTTCAGGTTGTCAAAGATAAGGAGGGTATCTGTTATCATAAATACGGCGTCATCTATCTTCAATGTGTCTGTAGCCCGGTTGCCTATATCCTCAAAGAACCTTACCATGTCGTAACTCAGGAAACCCACAGCTCCGCCGAAAAATATCGGAAGCTCAGGAAGCTTGACAGGCCTGTACTTGCTCATAAGCTCTTTAAGCACTGAGAGTGGGTCGTCGGACTCAAAAGACTCATTCACGGAACCCCTGGTCACAATTACCCTGTTCCCTTTGCACTTAAATACTGTAGATGGATTTGAGCCGAGGAATGAGTACCTGCCCCATTTCTCACCCCCCTCTACGCTCTCAAGGAGGAAGGAGTGTTTACCGGTGTCTATCTTGAGAAAGGCCGTCACAGGGGTCTCCATGTCGGCCATTATCTCCCTGTAGACAGGGATCAGGTTCCCATCTTTCGCCTTTTCTCTGAACTGTTCTAAACTTGGAAAATACATTTTTACCTTCAACTCTAAACTATCGTTATCCAATAATAATCACTTCTGTGTCATCAGGCATCCCTGCCTTTTCAAGCTCTTTTTTTACAGAATCTACCGCTTTTTCAGTTGAAAAAAGGGATGAGCCTGGAATGGTAATGGCAAGCCTGCTGAACTTCAGCTTTGCAACTGTCCCAACAAATATTGACAGAAGGACTTGAAACCTCTTGCCATCAAAGAACTTACTGTCTCCAAGGCCGAAAAGCAGCAACCTCGGAGACAACAGGCGTCCATCCGTTGAGATAAGGAGAGATTCTCCCTCTCTCCCGCATAAAGTCTCATTCATGACCAATCTTGATAGCGCGCCGTTCATCCTCCAGTCTGCCTGGCCTGCGACTCCTCTCAGGGGTCTTTCATCTTCAAAAAATGTCAGGGCTACGACATCAGCTTCAATTTTATTGACTGGGACTGAACTGTTTTGGACTATCATCAAATATTACCTTAAGACTTGCCACTATGGCATTGTGGTATATTACTTATCATCTTTGAGTCTTTTGCGGCAAAGATGGTATTTTCTCTGCTATCTTGTCCAGAATGCCGTTTATAAATGCCCCGGAGTCCTCCGAGCCAAATTTCTTCCCCACATCTATAGCCTCATTTATGGTGACCGTAGTCGGGATATCATCTCTGTACAGCATCTCATAAACTGCCATTCTTAGAACATTCCTGTCCACCACAGGCATCCTGCTCAACCTCCAGTTGGAGGAAGTCTCTTCTACAAACCTGTCAATCTCCTCATGATGTTCAAAGGCGCCCTTTACAAGCTCCTCGCAAAAATCCCTAGTGTCCTCAGAAGGCAACTCTTCCTGGGTCTTCCAGAAGGCCTTGATCGCCTCATCCACTCCGGTTTTGACCAAGTCAAGCTGGAACAGGATCTGGAGGGCAAGCTCACGCCCCTTTCTCCGACTACTCATCTTTACCACTAATAATAGAGGCTGAGAGATTATGAAGGTTAGAGGTTGAGATTTCTTGTCTCAACTTCTCATCTTCTAAACTTCCTATCTTCTTTCGCTTATAGGTATTTTTCAATCAATATCTCCGCAATCTGAACCGCATTCAATGCGGCCCCTTTTCTGATGTTGTCCGATACAATCCACATGTTTATGCCGTTCTTTATCGACTCGTCCTCCCTTATCCTGCCGACAAATGTCTCATCGCAACCCGCTGCATCAATGGGCATAGGATAAACCTTCTTTGCCGGGTTATCCAGAACCTTCACCCCAGGGGCCTTTTTGAGAAGTTTTTTCACCTCATCTGCGGTGATCTTTTTGGCAGTCTCGATATTTACAGACTCGGAATGAGAGTAGAACACAGGGACCCTGACAGTGGTGGCAGTGACCTTTATTGAGTCATCCTCCATGATCTTCTTTGTCTCGTTCACCATCTTCATCTCTTCCTTGGTATAGCCATTATCAAGAAAGGAGTCTATCTGGGGGATAAGGTTAAATGCTATCCGATGCGCGAAGACGGACGGCTCTGCATCCTTCCCGCTGAGAAAATCCATAGTCTGATAAGCAAGCTCCTCCATCGCCTCTTTTCCTGCGCCTGATGTGGCCTGGTATGTTGAAACAACCACCCTCTTTATCTTCGCTACGTCATGGATAGGCTTTAGCGCCACTACCATCTGGATTGTGGAGCAGTTCGGGTTGGCGATTATCCCCTTCTTCTTATATCCGGCTATTGCATGAGCGTTCACCTCAGGGACGACAAGTGGGACATCCTTATCCATCCTGAACTGGCTTGTATTGTCTATAACAACGCAACCGGCCTTTGCAGCTATAGGCGCATAAATCGCAGAGACCGAGGCCCCAGGCGAAAACAGGGCGATATCAATCCCCTTAAAGGAGTCCTTCTTCAACTCCTCAACTTTTACCTTCTTGCCATTGAACTCCAGCTTGGTGCCGGCAGATCTTTCTGAGGCCAGGAGCTTCAGCTCATTTACTGGAAAACACCTCTCCTCAAGTATTTGGATCATCTCGGTGCCAACCGCTCCGGTGGCCCCTACCACTGCCACATTAAAAAGCCTCTTTCCTTTTGACGCGGTCTTTTTCCCGGAAACAGCCTTTGTTTCTGCCTTCTTTTTCGTCACTGCCATATCGCCTCCTTAATCTCTCTTTAAACGTCGCAACGATGGGGATATTAGCAGGTTGAAGCGCAGATGACAAGTGATTTGTACCAGCTTGACCTTTACATCTTTCTGAAAGGATAATATACTCGCAGCAGGCGGAATGGCTGTTGCAGAAATGATGAAGGGATGTGGTTGTGTCAGGCGCAGCGGACCCAAACAAGGAAACTCATGATAGAAGATGCCAGAAATAAGATAACCGAACTAATCGAGAGGTTCGACCGAAACTCCGAAGTCTACCGGAGCGGGAACTACAACGAGACCCAGGTAAGACGGGAGTTTATAGACCCGTTCTTTGATGCCCTTGGCTGGGACGTTGCCAATAAGGCAGGGTATGCAGAGCAATACAAGGATGTTGTCCATGAAGATTCCATAAAGGTCGGCGTGTCGTTAAAGGCCCCCGATTACTCCTTCAGAATAGGGGGCCAGAGGAAGTTCTTCCTTGAGGCAAAGAAGCCGCAGGTCAGGATAAAGGAAGACGTAGGCCCCGCCTATCAGCTCAGGCGTTATGCATGGAGCGCCAAGCTCCCCCTCTCCATAGTCACCGATTTCGAGGAGTTTGCAGTATACGACTGCCGGGTAAAACCAGATTCCAGCGACAAGGTCAGCCTTGGCCGCATCGCCTACTACACTTACGACCAGTACTTGGAGAAGTTTGATGAGATATACGACACGTTCTCCAAAGAAGCAGTGCTTAAAGGAAGCTTTGACCGGTACATAGAGTCAACAAAGGTTAAGAAGGGAACGGGAGAGGTAGACAGGGAGTTTCTCAAGGAGATAGAGAAATGGCGCGACTCCCTTGCAAGAAACCTGGCTATTAGAAACCCTGAGCTTGACATATACGAGCTTAACTTCGCAGTCCAGCACACCATAGACAGGATCATATTCCTTAGGATTTGTGAGGACAGAGGGATAGAAGGATACGGGAGACTTCAGGGCCTCTTAAATGGCGCAAGCGTATACGAAAGGCTTTTGCACCTCTTCACCCAGGCGGATAAGAAGTACAACAGCGGCCTCTTCGATTTCAAGGCAGACAGGTTAAGCCATAACCTGAAAATAGACGACAAGGTATTAAAGGAGATCATAGAAAACCTCTATTATCCCAAATCCCCTTACGAATTTTCAGTCCTCGGCGCGGATATCCTCGGGAACGTATATGAACAGTTCCTTGGAAAGGTTATAAGACTTACAGCAGGACACCAGGCGAAGGTAGAGGAGAAGCCGGAGGTAAAGAAGGCGGGAGGGGTATATTACACACCTCAGTATATTGTGGAATATATCGTTAAGAATACGGTGGGGAGATTGTTGGGGGATACGGTTGACGGTTCTGTAGGGGCGGCCCTGAGTGGCCGCCCTGATTTGGAACCGGCACAAACAGGGCAACCACATAGGGTTGCCCCTACAAACATTACCCCCAAAGACGTCTCCAAAATCCGCATCCTCGACCCAGCCTGCGGTTCCGGTTCGTTCCTCATCGGCGCATATCAATATCTCCTGGACTGGCACCTGAAATGGTACCGGGAGAACGACACGGAGAAGCACGCCAGGGGAAAGACCCCTGCTGTTTACCTTGGGACAGGGAAGGAATGGAGGCTCACGACCCAGGAGAAGAAGAGGATTCTCTTGAACAACATCTACGGCGTGGACATCGACAGGCAGGCCGTGGAGGTGACCAAGCTTTCACTGCTTTTAAAACTCCTTGAAAATGAGAACGAGGAGACGGTCGGAAAGACAATGGCCCTCTTCCAGGAAAGAGTCCTGCCGAGCCTTGAGAACAACATCAAATGCGGGAATTCATTGATTGGGCCGGATTTTTATAACTCCCCATCTCTCCCCCTCTTAAAACCAACTTCCCCCAACCCCCTCTTTAGTAAAGAGGGGGTGCCGAAGGCGGGGGCGTTTGACGACGACATCCGCAGGATAAACGTCTTTGATTGGGAAAAGGAATTTCCGGAGATCATGAAAACCGGTGGATTTGATGCGGTGATCGGGAATCCGCCGTATGTCCGCCAGGAGATGCTGGGAGAGTTTAAGCCGTATT
>JAENJC010000075.1 GCA_016844545.1 Deltaproteobacteria bacterium
ATAAGCCTTGACGACATTTGCAATTTTTGCCTCATCTTCAATGATCAGGATCTTCTTCAATGTAGTTCCTCTGATTTTTAAGGGCTCATTACATGCAGATAAATTGACCCTATAGTAAACGTTACTGACGCGGAAAATATTTCTGAGCAGTTAAAGAAAGGGCTTGGAACAACGTAGGGACAATTAGTCAACGTTCCTTTATGATCATAGATCAGCTCAGAACTTGTTGGGAAAGCAGATGAGATGCCTTATAAGGCTAAAATGTTATCGTCAAGCCTCCTATAAATCCGTATTCGTCATCGGTTCCCTCCAGTCCTCTCTTTGCGGCAAGGTCAATTGTAAAGGTATCATCAATCCTGTATGTTAACCCTAGAAGAATCCGTCTTTCAATCTCTGCTGCCTTATAATCGGGATGATAGAGGCCGTATACCTCTCCAACAACCCTGACCTTTTTCCTTATGCCATACTCTCCGGCAATCCCGTAATTTACCTCATTATTATAACGCCCTTCATTCTGATTGCCAACGAAAGTATATCCGATGTTCAGATGGATAGTTGCCGGATTGAAATCCTTGGTGAGCGCCCCCAGAAACCCCAAATTAGTATCACCGGTTCCAAGCCCCTCGTCCTTGTCCCCTGTAGGAAGCTTGAGGGCCATCCTTATAAGAAATGCCGGTGTTTTTTCGCCTTCTGCAACAAGGAGATGCTTCATTATAAAAGAGGTATCGCCCCAGCCATCCACTTTTAACGAGTCGTAAGGTTTTGCAATTATATATGGAACTTTAAGGGAAAATTCCGTATCCTCCGCTACGCCGTGAATAGGCGAAAGAAGCAGAGTCATTCCTTCGCCCCTGTTGCCTGACTTTGTATAATCAATCCCAAGTTCAAGTTGGGTAATACCCTTACCAGCAACCAGTGCATCTTCTGTAACAAGGGGACGGGCGGCCTGCACGTCGGTGCAAAGTGCAAAGTGAAAAGTGAAAAGCAAGAAGAGAGTGAGAAATATGATTTTAAACTCTCTTAACATATATCTCCTTCACTATCTCCCCGTCTAACGCCAGGGTGGTCTCTCCTACCTCCAGAACGAATGAAGGTCTCTTCTGATGCAGCCTGACTATGCTTCCTGGGATTATCCCCATGGTGCTGAGACGGTCGAGCCGGGTGTGGTTTTTGGGCGCAATGAATACAATCCTCCCTTCCTCTCCAGGCTGGAGTTCGTTAAGCGGCGTTACAAGAGGCTTCATCTCCTTGTGGAATTTCTCGCAGCATTTTCCCCTTGGGATAGGCCTGCCGTGAGGGCACGTTGGCGGGTGTCCGAGGAATGTGCATACGCTCTCAGTCACTTCCGGGGAGAGAATGTGTTCGAACTCGCATGCATTATACTCTATCTTTTCGTCAACCTCCATCTTGAATGCCTCGGTAAAGAGTCTCTCTGCAAGCCTGTGCCGCCTTATAATCTCTTTTGCCCTTGCCTCTCCGGTAGGAGTAAAAGTGAGCTTGTCGCCAGATATAACTACAAACCCATCCTGCGCCATTCTCTTTAGAACGTCCTCTGCATTCTCTTCATCTGTGACCCGTAAAAGTTCGTTAAGGCTGTCCTTTCCGTCCTCCTGCTGGGTCCAGATGAGTTCGAGGAGTTCGTCTATATTATGTTCGCTCATTTCTTCCCCATCAACTTCTTTATCAGATTTACCGCCTTCGATTCCTCTACCCATTGATAACCGCAATGAGGGCAACAGATTATCTTGCACCCCTTGGACATAGGACATGCCCCGCACTTTGCCTCTCCGACCTTAAAGGAATACGAACACAGGGGGCATTTGTAACCTTTTTTTTCTTCCATAATAAAGACCTCTATAGAGCTACTTGATAATATCTCAAAACGAAATTTAATATTCCACCAACAAGAAATGCAAAGGGGAAAATGAACCCTGTTATGTACAAGGCTACTTTGATCCCCTGCTCTTTTATTATCATAAAGAAGTTGGCAATACAAGGGACAAACAGGGTTATTGTCACTATGCTGACTACTATCTGGATGGAGTCCAGTTGCCCGGCCCTTGCAAGCACCAGAAGGCCTGCTGCGCCGTAATCTCTTCTCAGAAAACCTATTATGAAGGCCTCTGTGGCCTTAATAGGAAGTCCTAAGAATCCCACCACCAATGGAGCTGCTATCTTTTCCGCTAATGCAAGAAGGCCGAGTTTATCAGAGATAAACAGGATAAGAGTACCCAGAATAAACAGTGGAACAGCCTCCCTGAGGTACCACTCTATCCTTGCCATGGTCTTTATCCCTATATTACTCAACTGGGGAAGCCTGATTGGCGGGAGTTCAAGAATAAAGTCGGAACCTGTACCAGGTATTACTTTGGATGCCAGATAACCTACTAACAGCATAACTCCGACAACAACCCCCAGCCATACCAGCGTGGCCGTAAAGGATATGCCGCCCAGCATGCCGAGGACGACCCCCATCTGGGCGGAGCACGGTACTCCGAGGGCCAGGAGTAAAGTCACGATGATGCGCTCCTTACGGGTCTCAAGTATCCTCGCCGTCAGGGTCGCCATAGTGTCGCATCCGAGCCCAAGAACCATGGGTAAAACCGCCTTTCCGTTGAGCCCCATGGCCTTGAATATATTGTTTACCATGACTGCCAGCCTTGGGAGGTAGCCGGAGTCTTCAAGGATACCGAAGGCTATGAAGAATGTGCCTACAATCGGAAGGACTATGGCAATGGCATATGTAATGGCCATGGTGATGATGCCGTACTGGCCTACAAACAGCTCTCGTAATATCATGATGGGGATGTAGTCGAAAAGTTTAACGGCCCACGGGTTGACGTACCCTTTGAAGACTGAGTCTTCAAGGAAATCCACAAGAGTCCCTGCGCCAAATACGCCCACAAACTGGTAAAATCCATAAAGTACAGCTAGGAGGAAGGGGATCCCCCAGACCGGATGCATGGACCAGCGGCCAAGTGATGAGTTGATATCCTTTTCCCTCTTTCCTGTCTCAGAGAAGACCTCCTTCAAAAGCCTGTCTGAAGCCATCAGCCTGCTGTGGTTTATCACATAGGCAAGGGGTTCTGAAAACGAAGATTGAACCTCAAGTCTTATATTATCTATCTCCCTTATGATCTGTTCTCTTAGATGTTCGTGGAGCCAGTTGTTGAGAGACTCATCCCCTGCGAGAAGCATCAGCGCCAGAGATTTTTTGGATATTCTGGCATCCGGCAGGAGTGGGGTAATTCTTACGACCCCATCCTCTATGCGCCTGTCGTAATGAGTTGCAAAGGTTGATACCCTTGGATTCTGGAGCGCCTTGAGCAACTGGTCCATCCCCTTCCGCAGGGTCGCAACAGTGGGGATTGCAGTAGTTCCGATGGTCTCGGATAGTTTTTCAGCATCTACAGAAATACCGCGGCTGCGGGCCTCATCAAAGAGGTTAAGGGCTATCACAAAAGGGATTCCTATCTCAGCCAGTTGCAGGGTAATAAGTAGGCCGCGTCTCAGGTTCTTGGTATCAATCCCCTGAATAATTGCCTCTATATCCTCATTGAGGAGAATGTCCCTTGTGACCCTTTCATCTTCAGACATCGGCAACAGGGAGTTGACGCCGGGGGTATCGATAACAACGTACTCTTTCTTGTTTACATGCGCTCTGGCTGATGTAATCTCCACCGTTGTCCCAGGGTAATTGGAGACGGTTACATACTTCCCTGTCAGGTAGCCGAATATTACACTCTTCCCAACGTTAGGATTGCCAATAAGAGCAAGCCTCGGAATACCTTTAGGCTCCTCTTCTTTATGTGAACCGTGATCGTGCATTATTTCTCCTAATTGTAGGGGCGACCGGCCGGTCGCCCCTACTTCACTTCATTACGGCATTTCTTGCAGTACCCATAAAGCTCCAGTTTATGGTTCTTCACCTTAAAACCATGCTCCTTTGCTACATCCTCCTGGAGTCTTTCTATCTTCATGTTTTCAAACTCTGTGATGGTCCCGCATTTAAGGCATATCAGGTGGTCGTGATGTTCTTCTGTTGTGACAGCCTCATACCTTGCCTGTCCGTCCCCGAACTGCCTTTCGTGGGCAAGGCCGCTCTCTGTAAGGAGCTTAAGGGTGCGGTATACTGTTGTGTATCCAATCTTTGGATTCTTCTTTTGGACTGTGTGATGTAACTCTTCTATGCTTACATGTCCTTTTACATTGAAAAAGGTGTTTACTATTTCATCCCTCTGGGTGGTTGACTTAAGACCCTTTTCCTCCATATACCTTTCAAATTCTATAACCTTGGTTTTCACTGTCTCTCCAAAAAAGTGAAATTGAAAATTGATTTCAATAATAGTTTAAGGGGAAATTTAAGTCAAGGATTTTTTAAGGCCACTGCTGTTTTATTTGCATACAGAGAATTTATACCAGTTGCTTTCAAACACTAAATTTATCTGTTATTGAAAGCTTATTTGGTATTATGCAGGCATTATGGATTTTATTGTTTGATAGCCAATTAGTATTAGGAGATGTTCCTTGCAGTGGTATGCAGGGCAGGAGGGAGTATTTATTCAGTAAGGTGCTTAGATCGCCTATGTCCCTTGTAGTACAGCTTTATCCATCTTTATCATCTGGGTCTGTTTTATCCCGAACGACACCGCTTTCTCAGTATCATGGAAGAATATGTCAACCCGTTTCTTCCATCTTGGATGCATTCTGTCCCAGACTTCAAATACTCCCAAGCCTGCAATATGAACCTTGTCTCCAAGTCGCCAGCCAAACTCGCTCTCCAAGTCCCTGCTTATGGCGATTGTTCCCTCTCTGACAGGTTTCTGGTATGCCGTAGTATAAGGGTCGCTGTCGCATTCCTCCTCGGTTGGGCTGTAAGCAGTGACAGTGACTGGGATAATGGGATTGGGGTCTAACTTTACCGGTCTGATATCCTTAGTCTCATTTAACCACAGAAAATTTAACCTTTCGGCATCCTCTCTCTGAAGGATAATAAGCAGTAAGGAAATTAGAACAGTAAGTATGATATGTTTTTTCATAATGTCCATCCTCTAAAGCTTGCCCGTATTGTCAAAACCAAACCACAGAGACCACCGAGAAATAATAATGAATTATTTAAGTCATTCCCTCTGCGTCCTCTGTGGTTGCCTTTTTGTGGTTTCATGTTTTTCACTTCGTTTTTCATGGAACTTTTGACATTACCTTAGTCACCATTGAAGTGCCCTTCTTGTTAAAGCTGAAATTTTTCGTGTTTATCACCCCTACTTCTCCATATTTTATCTTTTTAAAGTTATTTTCTATCTGAATTCTATAAAAGTGAAGCAGATACTGTGCCACAATTATTAACATAATGATATTACAGGAAAATTTTTTAATGACATGAATCTCAGCTCAAACAACTGTAAAGAAAATTGACAGAAAATTCGGCCATTAAGTATTAAGGGATTAATAAAAGATCTGTAATTTAGATATGTTAGTCAATGGAAGACAAAGTGTAAAGAAATAATACAGTGCAAAGGAGCCTGTTGCACAAATGCTTTTATGCTTCGACAAGCTCAGCATGAACGGCAAAAAGTTCAATGCTTTCAACACACGCTCCGTTCTCTCTAAGCCTGTCGAAGGGCAAAATTAAGGTTTGTGCAACAGCCTCTCAAGGTGAGCTTGTGATATCCTTGAACTGTTTACAATGCTGGAGAAACAGAGAAAACCAATAGAATGTTAAGAGATTATATTTAATTACGGCCTCTATGTCAACCTTTTCTTGACAAAGGCCTTCCATAGAATCTAAAATCAAACGCATGAGAGAGAAGATAAAGAGCTGGGACGAGTTGAAAGACATTGTGGACAAGGCAAAGAAGTCCGGCAGGAAGGTCGCATTTACCAACGGCTGCTTCGACTTGATTCATGTTGGGCATACAAGGTATTTGCAGGAGGCCAAGAAATATGGAGATATCTTTATTGTCGCAGTTAACAGTGACTCTTCGGTAAGGGCATTAAAGGGCGATAGCAGGCCGATCGTCCATGAAGACCAGAGGGCTGAGGTACTGGCTGCCCTCGAATGTGTCGACTATGTGACTATATTCTCGGAACTTGACCCGCTTAAGTTGATAACCTATCTGAAACCGGATTTTCTTGTTAAGGGAGGAGACTGGGCGGCAGATTCCATTATCGGCAAGGATGTAGTAGAGGCTGAAGGAGGCAGGGTCATAAGGATTTCTGTGATCGAGGGGGCCGCCACGACCAATATAGTTCAGAGAATTATAGATAGATGTTCTGGTGAGAAGATTAAAGAGGCGGCGGCAAAGGCAAAGGTAGAGGTATTAAAAAAAGCAAAGGCGATAAGGTTATTATTGCTGGACGTAGACGGAGTCATGACAGATGGCAGGGTTGTCTTTGCTGAC
>JAENJC010000241.1 GCA_016844545.1 Deltaproteobacteria bacterium
GCTTTCTCTGCGTCTCTGCGGTAAATTATTCATTATTAATCCCTCCATTTCTCGATAACTACAGACTTCCACTCTGCACTCTCCCTTACATCTTCCCACCCCGCCTTTCCATGATACCACCCGTTGCAAAAACCTATCTTTTCCAAAGGTCTTAACCTGTTATTGGCTTCTTCCACAGATATATTACCATCAAGCCTGTCCTTAAAGACCTTTATCACATCCCCTGTTACTCCATACTGGGGCGATATCCTTGCCTTTGTGATCCCTATATCCTTTAGCTCCTCCAGGTAATCTATCAGATTCATGGTAAGGGCGCTCATGACCTGTGTGCCGTTCACTATGAAGAGGGGGTTTCTTTCGAGGGTCTCTATCATCATCCCTTCCGGGAACTTCCGGCAATCGATCTTGCAGTTGCTCTTCATCAATCCGAAGGCCCTTGAAGTATAACACCTCCATGAAAAAGCAAGTGGAAGTTTGCCATATACAAATGCCTCGGTCTCTATATCAGTGTTCTTTGCTATCGCCTCCATTGCATCTTTAGAAAGTTCCACCGGGAATACTACTCGATTTACCCCGATACCTTTAAGGAACTCCACACTATCGTAATTATAGCTGGTGATATGAGGGCCCGCCACAAGCCCCTTTTTCCCCTTTGCCAGTTGCAGGGCAGATGCATCGTTTGCCTCTATGGCAAAGGGAAGCCGGCAAGCCTCTCTTACAACATCAAGTTCCGTATCGTCAGAGATCAGGGCGAGGGTAGAGACAACCACATTCTTTCCAGCCTTATGCAGCTCCTCCCCTACCCTACCGATATCATCAAGGGTAAGCCCCCGCTTCCTATGGCAGACCACCTCCCCCATATATACGTCGGATACAGGCCACAGAGCAGCCTCTTTATAAAATTCAAGAAGTTTATCCCTCCCCCAGTCGAACAGGACAGGGCCCAAGGTCAAATCCATTTACTTCTCCTGTGATCTGCTTCGTGAACTTCCGCAATACAAAGTATTTTCATCCGTTTCAGTTAAAAGGAACTCCTGAACCCCTTCAACCTTCTTCCCAAGACGATCGAATATTAGGCGCACCCTGGGTCGTACCGGTTCTTTAGGGTTAGGCGCTGTTACGATAGCAATCTCGTTGGTATTCAGCCTGACCAGCGTCCCTGGCGGATAGATACCGAGAACCTCAATAAATCTTTCCAGCAGATGGGGTTCAAAGTCCTTACCTGAGAGTGTCTGCATGTACTCCAATGCCTTCCCCGGAGTAAAAGGTATGTGATATGGCCTAAGGGTTGTAATGGCATCATAGCAGTCAGCTATATTCACACACATGGAGGGCTCGCTCTGGGATCCAGCTCCCTCTATCTTAGGATATCCCTGTCTGTTATACTTCAGGTGGTGCTCTATGACAACTCTGATGGAAAGCTCACTTATCCCCTCCATCTTCCTTAGTATCTCTGCACCTTTTGCAGGGTGTTTCCTGACCTCCTTCCACTCGTCCTCAGTCAGCGGCCCAGGTTTCTTTATAATCCCTTCATAGGTTTCTATCTTCCCTATATCATGAAGGATAGCTCCAACACCAAGGTCATTCAGGACATCATTTGGCATCCCCATTGCCTCCGCCAGGGCAATGGCAAGTATAGATACATTGACACAGTGATGGAAGGTATATTCGTCATAGCTCTTAACCATGGAAAGTCCTAATATAGCCGACCTGTTTTCAAGGACCTGATCTACCATCTCATTGATGACAGCCTTGGCCCCTGTCGAGGAAGGGATCTTCCCCAGACGGACCTCTTCCATAGCCTCCTTAAGCACCTCTATAGCCTTCCTATAAACCTTTTTTGCTGCATCGGCCCCGGTCTTGTCCTCTTCGGTCTTAGGTTCAAGGACTGTTATGTGAGTTACTCCAAGGCCATTCATATAGGGTGCGAAGCCGCCCTGTCTCTCAATATCGGCAACATCCGAATGTAGGAGCTTGAGAAGACCTCCACCTATCTCCCTTTCCGTAACCCCGCGGCTTATGGTTACTGTCCCAATATCCAACCTCTTCATCCTGGATACAAGTTCCTGAACGGAACCGGTCAGTGTATAAAGCGGGGTTTCATCCAAGACCAGCACATCCTCCACCAGTCCTATAATCAACCTATCCCTGGCATTCAGTATGAAAGAGATCTCTTTATGTGCCTCTGAAATGCTATTGGTTATGGATGGATGCCCAGCGGGGTAAAGGTTTATACCCTTGACCGCCAGGTTCAGGTGTCTTAAGACCTCAATCGCTAGATCATCTGCACTACTCATGTTTAATCCTCCTAAGCTCCTCTTCGCAGGCGTTCCTCACAGCACCTCTCAATGAAGAAAGACCGGCCTCCAGCGCCCTGACTGCATCAGGAGTCCCTGCATCGGCCAGGGCCGAGACACACATCACCTTCAGATCATCATCCCTTTTCCCCAGAAGCCATCCTTTCTTTTCGAGGGTCTTGATAAGAAAGACAACGGCCTTTCTTGAACCTATCCTCCCCAAGGCCCTGACTGCTTCCCTCCTTACCCCGATGTCCGCCCTATTTTCAACAAGGTCTATAAGGGTCTGAACAGAACCCTCATCTCCAATAAGTCCCAGTGACACCACTGCCAGCTCCACCACGCTGCTGTCACTGTCGTCAAGGACGCTTTTCAGGAGATTGATTGTCTCAGGCCCCTTTATCATGGAAAGGGCCCGAACAGTCTCCTTTCTTACACGGGGGTCTTTATGAACGAGGGGCGACCTGAGGGCGTCTTCAACACCGTGGCTTTCTCCAATCTCACCAAGATTCCTGACTGTGTTCCGCACCACATACCATTTCTCATTCCTTAGCCTTTCTATGAGTTGAGGGATTATCTCCTTCCCCATCCTGACAAGTATCCTGTTTAGCGTCTTCCTTGCACTAGCGTCTTCCTCCGCTGCCAGCCTGTCTGCCACGCGGCCTGCTGCCCTCCCCTTAAGCCTGACGATAGTCTCAAGCAAAGTTGTATCTTTGCTACTTTTATCGCATGCCAGACTTAACAAGATATCTAAAGGCTCTTTGGCAGCAGCTATCTGGTCCAGGCGGTTAGAGATGAACTCTATAAATTCTTCTTCCTTTATCTGTTCGCTCGCATCAAGATAGGCATCAAGGATCTTTGATATTTCAGTACCGTCCCCTTCAGGCCCTGCTTCAAAAAGCCTGCCCATAAGAGTGTCCCCGGTCTTTTCAAATTCTACATATGACCTTGCGCCTCTCCACTTCTTTATTAGCTCATCAGTATCCTCTGGAGGTTCCTCCTCTTTAGAACTGCCTGCCTC
>JAENJC010000242.1 GCA_016844545.1 Deltaproteobacteria bacterium
TGGTAAGCCCGGCGCTTTCCTCCCCGCCTATAATCAACTTGTCTTCAGAGATCAACTCCCCTATATATTTGAAGCCTACCGGCGTCTCATAGACCTCTATGCCGTGCATAGCAGCAACCCTGTCTATAAGGTGAGTAGTTGCAACGCTCCTTGCAACACCCCCGCTCCATTTCCTCGTTCTTATGAGGTAATCAAGGAGAAGGGCCACGATATAGTTCGGCTCAATGTATATCCCGCTCCTGTCAACTATCCCGAACCTATCTGCGTCCCCATCAGTAGCAAGACCGATAGATATAGTATTGTCAGTTCTCACCTTCTCTATGAGGTCATGTATGTTCTCCTCCGACGGTTCAGGCGGCTTCCCGCCAAAGGTTGGGTCAGGGTATTCATGAAACCTGACTACCTGGCAACCGGCCTCCTTCAGCACGCTGTCAAGATAATCCCTTGAGGTCCCATAGAGATGGTCGACAGCGACCTTCATCCCTTTCAGTACCGCGACATCCACCTTTTCCCTTATCTCTTTCAGGTAAGAATCCTTAGGTTCTATAATCTCAATTAACTTCTCATCCATCCCCTTTTTAAGGGAGACCTCACGATATGTCATCTCCCCCATCATCTCGTTGGCTCGCCTTTCTATATCGCCGGTTGTCTCCGGCAGAGCGGGGCCGCCCCATGATGAGGAAAATTTAAGGCCGTTGTATTCAGGGGGGTTATGACTGGCCGTGAAGTTTATGCCACCTGCAGCCTTCCTCCTTATTACCTCGAAGGCTATCACAGGGGTAGGGACATCCCTCTTGCAGAGGAAGGCCTTTATGCCGTTAGCAGCCAGGATTTCAGCCGACTCCAGGGCAAATTTTCTTCCCATAAAACGGGTGTCGTAACCTATAACCACTCCCTTTTCGCTCTCACCCTTTCCCCTGATATGGTCGCATATGGCCTGGGTCACGATCCTGACATTTTCAAAAGTGAATTCGTCAGCCAGGATCCCGCGCCAACCTGATGTCCCGAATTTAATCTTTGTCATGCATACTCCTTTGAAGCATATAGCCAATAATATTTACATAATATCCCGCGTGCTGTCAAATAAAATCTCCCTCCCTTTCCCACACTGGAAAGACAATTAAGACAGCATTATCTTTTCTGCTTTCCCAAGTGTTGAACTTCATTATTGAACTGGAGAATGTCATGCATTCTGGCTAAATACGACTTGACCGGAACCTGTCATGATGGTAGAAATAGTCACAGTTTACACCTTATACTTGATGATATACGCGGAGGCTAAATGAATATTTGTGTTATTGGCACAGGGTACGTTGGTCTGGTTGCTGGGACATGTTTTGCCGAGAGTGGCAATGATGTGACCTGCGTGGATATTGACGCAAAAAAGATTGATCGGCTCAATAACGGAGAAGTCCCGATTTATGAACCAGGTCTTGAGGAGCTTATAAAGAGGAACAAAGAGGACGGCAGGCTCAAATTCACTATAGACCTGTCCGCTGCTGTGAAGGGATCTCTGATATGCTTTATAGCAGTCGGCACCCCTCCCGGAGAGGCCGGCTCAGCAGACCTGAAGTATGTCCTTGAGGTTGCTGAAGGGATAGGAAAGGCAATGGATGGATACAGGGTCATTGTTGACAAGAGCACAGTCCCTGTTGGGACAGCCGATAAGGTGAAAAATGCTGTGCGCTCCGAACTGCAAACACGGGGAGTCAGCTATGATTTCGATGTTGTCTCAAACCCTGAATTCCTGAAGGAGGGTGCGGCCATAGGTGATTTTATGAAACCCGACCGGGTAGTAATAGGCGCTGACAGCAAAAAGGCAGCTGAGACAATGGAGGACCTTTATTCTCCATTCGTAATGAAAAATAATCGCATACTAATCATGGATGTAAAGAGCGCAGAGATGACCAAGTACGCTGCCAACGCCATGCTTGCCACAAAGATATCGTTTATCAATGAGATTGCAAGCCTGTGTGAGCTGGTTGGGGCAGATGTGGCCAATGTCAGGAGGGGGATAGGTTCCGACTCACGCATAGGTTTTGAGTTTCTCTTCCCGGGGGTAGGTTATGGAGGCTCCTGTTTCCCCAAGGACGTACAGGCTATTATCAGGACGGCCTCCGGGTACGGCTATGAGATGAAGATACTTAAGGCTGTCGAGGCCGTAAACTACAGACAGAAAGAGGTTCTTGTAGACAGGATATTAAGACACTTGAACGGGGCAGGGGTCAGGGGGCGGACGGCAAAATTATAGGAGTATGGGGACTATCCTTTAAGCCGAGGACCGATGACATGAGGGAGGCTCCCGCTATAACCATAATTAACAGGCTACTTGAGGCAGGGGCAAAGGTAAAGGCCCATGACCCTGAGGCTATGGATGAGGCCAGGAAGGTCTTTGGAGAGAAAATAGTGTATATGAAGGACAATTACGAGGTTGTCAGGGATGCTGATGCACTGGCTGTAATAACCGAATGGAACGAGTTCAGGAGGCCAAACTTCGACAAGATGAAGTCCCTCATGAAGTCACCTGTAATTTTTGACGGTAGGAATATATACGAGCCAAAGGAGATGAAGGAGCACGGCTTTATATATTACGGGATCGGGAGGATATCGTGAAAAGGATACTGGTTACCGGCGGAGCCGGGTTCATAGGCTCCCATCTCTGCGAGAGGCTTCTGAATGAAGGGAATGAGGTGGTCTGTCTCGACAACTTCTTCACAGGCTCCAAGGACAATATTATCCACCTTATGGACGATAAAAGGTTTGAGCTAATACGTCACGATATTATTGAGCCGATCCTTTTAGAGGTGGATCAGATATACAACCTGGCATCCCCTGCATCCCCCATCCACTACCAGTACAACCCTGTAAAGACTACAAAGACAAATGTCATGGGGACCATAAACATGCTGGGGCTTGCCAAGAGGGTAAGGGCCAGGATACTCCAGGCGTCAACTTCAGAGGTGTACGGTGACCCTGCTGTCCATCCGCAAAAGGAGGATTACTGGGGGAATGTGAATCCCATAGGGCCAAGGAGCTGTTACGACGAGGGGAAGAGGGTTGCTGAGACCCTGATGATGGACTATTACAGGCAGAACAATGTTGAGATAAGGATAGTTAGGATATTCAACACCTACGGCCCAAGGATGGCCCTGAATGACGGACGGGTTGTCTCCAACTTCATAGTGCAGGCGCTGAAGGGTGAAGACATAACCGTATATGGTGAAGGAAACCAGACCCGATCATTCTGCTATGTCTCAGACCTCGTTGATGGCTTTATAAGGATGATGTCGCAAGGTTCTTTTATCGGTCCGGTAAATATAGGAAACCCTCATGAACATACGATCCTTGAGTTTGCTGAAAAGATTATAACAATGACAGGCTCCAAATCGAGAGTATCCTTTAAACCTTTGCCTCAGGATGACCCGAAGCAGAGGCAGCCTGATATAACCATGGCGCAGGAAAAGCTGGGATGGAATCCCAAGGTCGCAATTGATGAGGGGTTAAGGCTTAGCATTGAGTATTTCAAAACCAAGTTGTACCATTCACATTCAAATAAAGACTTTTGAATGCTCAGGTATAACTCCAAGTAAGCTTTCATCAGCCTCTATAGTAGATGTTTGAAAGCAACTTGGTATTAAAAGGTTAGGGTGCTGTTAAGATAAATGGAAAAACTTTACAAAGGTATTCATAAATTTCGTGAATCGTATTTTACTAAAGAGGAAGACTTTTTTAAGGGTCTCTCTCATAGCCAGGAGCCCGAGGTGCTTTTCATCACATGCGCTGACTCCAGGATAGACCCCAATCTGGTGACACAAAGTCTTCCAGGAGAACTTTTCATAGTAAGGAACGTAGGGAATATCGTTCCGCCGTATAATGCAGGAAGGGGGAAGAGCAGCGCTATTGCCGCCATAGAGTTTGCAGTCCTTGTGCTTGCTGTAAAGGATATAATCCTGTGCGGTCACTCCAACTGCGGTGCTGTGGCAGCCCTTCACATGGACGAGGACAAGTTTGCGAAGATGCCTTATTTAAAGGAATGGCTCAAAATATGTTCTCCTGTAACAGAGACCGTAAATAAGTATTACCAGCACCTTGAAGGCGCTAAGAGGCAGAAGGTAACTGAGGAGGAGAACATCCTCTTTCAGCTCCGCAACATTGAGACTTACCCGTTCGTGGCGGAAAGGCTGAACAGGGGGGAACTCCATCTTCATGGATGGTATTACGACATAGGTACCGGACACGTGCACTCTTATAACCCGGTCAGCAATTCCTTTGAAAAGATAGTGTATAAAGGAGGTAAAGATGAGTAAGCCTATAGTAGGAATCATCATGGGAAGCGACAGCGATCTTCCTGTTATGGAGAAGGCTGCTGAGGTTTTAAGGGAGATGGGGGTAGCATACGAGATGGACATATCATCAGCCCACAGGCTCCCGGACAAGACGGCTGAGTATGCCAAGGGTGCAAGAGGCAAAGGTCTAGAAGTGATAATTGCAGGTGCAGGTATGGCGGCCCATCTCGCTGGGGTTATAGCCTCGCACACAACTATTCCGGTAATTGGAGTGCCTTTGAAATCAGCATTGAATGGCTTGGATGCTTTGTATTCAACAGTCCAGATGCCTGCCGGGATACCTGTAGCAACGGTGGCAATAGACGGGGCGAAGAACGCAGCCTACCTTGCATGCTCCATACTGTCTATAAAGTATCCTGAGATAGCAGGAAAACTGGAGGCATACAGGGAAAAGACAAGGCAGGCGCTCATGGAAAAGTCGGAAGAGTTGAAAAGGCAAAAGGTATAAAATTCTATGACATCAGCGGGAAGAGGGGACAGATAACGCAACAACCCTCTCCCTTAGCCTGTCTGCAATCTGTTGATAGTCAAGTCCCTGGATATCCTCTGTGGTTAAAGGCCTTCCGAAGGTTACCGTGACTTTTTTCAGCCTCGGAATCCATGCCCCTCTTGGCAGGACATCCA
>JAENJC010000243.1 GCA_016844545.1 Deltaproteobacteria bacterium
TAATAGCTGAATGCTGCGGAGAGAAATGCCGTTATATTCTGCATCTCTACATTCTGGATTGAAGTGTCACCGTATATGTGCGATTTACCTGTCCCATAAGAGTAGCTGCCGCCAAAGGTCAGAGACGAAGAACGAGTAAAATGGCTTATGCTTAGGCTTGCTCCATACATATCTATATGTTCCGGCTCGTTTGCATTTCCTGTAGTCAGATTCGGAGTGTTCGCCATGTTTGTAAACAATCCACTCCTTAGCGCTATCGTTGCGCTGGGATAATACTCTGCGCCCACAGCCGCATTAACGGTCTCCGATTGAGGAGTGTATAATGCGGCGGTCGCGCCTCCATTCTTGAAATTCAGGGTGTAAGATGCTGCGGTGTAATAGCTGACATCGGCAGAGAGAAGGAGGCTCTCCGAAGGGAAGTATGCTGCCCCGAAGGTGCCTGTCAGGGGGAACTCCCTGTTGTCTTTAGATTCCCATACTGCATAGGCCGGGAGGTTGCTACCGTAGTCCAGGTCCCGCAGAGTGTTCTGTATACGCCTCCTGCTTTCAAACATAAGGCTTTTTGAGCCTGTGAAACCAAGCGATACCTTTTCCGTCGGTGTCCACATCACTCCAATGGTCGGTTTTACTCCCCACTCTGAAGTAGAGTTATAGATGTTTCTCCACTGGTACCTTTCATCGCCTGCTACAGACAGGTCATTGTCTACAGCGACAAAGTGGTTGCTTATGAGTTGCCTGTCCCTGTATTGCATATAGGCAGTGGCCCCCACCGACAGCTTATCGTTTATTTTAAGGGCATATGACGGGCCGAAATTGTATGTATAATCGGTATCGTTCATATTTATTACATAGCGTGTAATGGTTATTGCCTGACCTGTGGCCGGGTCTACGCCTGGGAGGTTGTAGAATGTCTGTGCCTGGTTCTCCTGTCTCGTATCCGGTACGGCATAGGAGAAGCCTATCTTCCCCGCACCAAGAGGTTGGATAACGCCAAAGTAATTGGGGAGGAGGTTTGAAGATACCCGGTCCCAGCCATTGCCGCTCAGTACGTCCTTATAGGTCTTCTTTGAATATTGATAGGCGTTGACACTGGCTGAGAAGCTCCTGCCGGGGGCGAATACGATGCCGGCAGGGTTGTAATAGAGGCCGGAAGGGTCGTCCGAAATGGCCGTGTATGCCCCAGCCATGCCGGCGGCCCTGTCGCCGATAAGGATGTTGTTGTAGTGGTACTCGTCAGCAAAAGCAGTAATTGCAGTGAACAGTAAACAGTTAAGAGTTAACAGTATAAGCATCTTGAAAGACGCAATGAAGGGTTTGAGGGGTTTCTGCCGACCCCCGACCCCTGACCGCTGACCACTGAATTTACTTAATCCTGACATTCTCATTAAACCTCTCCTTAACGATCGGTTGTTTCTTGTCTGTCAAAAGGTTTTCAGCAAGGACCATCTCAAGGCCTTTTATCCGCTCCTCAAATGTGGGATGGGTCCCGGTCAGAAGTTTTGTCTCTTTTTCAACAGACGATATCTTTTTGAGATATCTTGAAAGGGCAGTCGGGTCGTAACCTGCATTTGCCGTAAATATCATCGCTATCCGGTCGGAGTCCATCTCATCCTGTCTCTTCAACCCTTTTTCAAATAGGAGTTCCACGGCTTTGTCTACCATCTGCGAAAATACCGCTCGCATGGTATCAGTGCCTCCTCCTAAAACCCTTGCAAGGCCCGAAGTTGCAGAATCCTCAGTTGCCTTGATGCTCAATTCCTTTACTATGTGTTTTTCCGTGACATGGGCAACCTCATGTGCCAGTACCGCAGCCAGCTCTGCCTCATCATCCATCATCTTCAATGCCCCTTTTGTTATGAAGATATATCCGCCGGGAGCTGCGAAGGCATTAACTATATCGGTTTCCAGTACCGCAAACCTGAACTCTATCTCAGGCCTGCCGGCATTTTGGGCTATCCCCTTTCCGACCATGTTCAGGTATCTGGTCAGGTTCTTATCTTCATAAAGCGTATAGCGTCCCAAAATCCTTGCACCAAGTTCCCTCCCAAATACAACCTCAGCCTTTACATCGTCTTCAGTTGAAAATGTCTCTTCTATCTGAGGCGCTCTCTTTCGAAAGTCATCAGAGGCGAAGGCACTGAAAAGTGAGCAGTGAATAGTAAATAGTGAAATGAAAAACATAGCGTGCAGTTTCTTTTTACTGACCCCTGACCCCTGACCCCTGACCACTGCTCTTCTCATTTCCCCACCCCCTCCTGGATAAACCTTGAGGCCTCTTCATCGGTAATCCTTATGGCCTCCATCATTTCCACACCGTTGTAATCCACCTTAAACTTGTCGCTGAGCCTTGCCCGCTCTTCCGCCAGTCCCCTTGCTGCCGCAGCGGTAGTAAACGCCGATGCCCTTTTTCTTATACCCAGCCTGTCTTGTCTTTATACGAAACCTTATACCAATTATCCTTCTTTTCCGTCTCTTTCAGGGCTTCCCCTTTCACAGCTTCAGCAACCTTAGGGGAGCCTAATGCCGGATTAGCCAGTATAGGAGCCTTTACGCTCTGGACGAAGAGGTCGGCAGCCTCGCCCGATCTAACGAGAAATGCAAAATTCAAAGTGCAAAGTGCAAAGTACAAAACTAAAGTCTTTTTATTCATGACTAACCTCCTTGTCTCCCTGTAAAGTGTAAAGTTGCTTTTGCACGTTTCACTTTTTCAACATTGTATAGACGCCATCCCAGTCCTTTGACGGCTCGACTGCCATGTAATCTTCGCACCTCATAATAAATATCCCGGCAAGTGCATCGTCGGGCTTATATAACTGAATCGCTTTATATTTCTCCCTTGCCTTTTCCCATTCTCGATTCAGATAGTAATCAAACCCCTCCTTTGATAGTGATTGCAGCTTGTAAATAGATTCGTTCAGGCCTTCTTTTTTCCCAAGCGGTTCAAATATCCTGATGCCCTTTTTCTTTCCCTTTACCCTGACTATGTCTACGACGCGGCACAGGATTGCATCCCTGACCTCTTCATACGTTGTTTCCGTAATTAAAATAGGGCATCCATATTCCTTTGTGAGCCCTTCCATCCTCGATGCCAGATTAACATTATCACCAATAACCGTATAGTCAAGTTTTTTTTCGGAGCCGATATTGCCTAAAATTACATCTCCGGTATTTATGCCGACACCGATGGCAATACGGGGGAATCCCTTTGACATATTTACCTCATTGAATGTGTCCAGCCAGCGCATCATCTCGATTGCCGCATCCACCGCCCTTTTGCTGTGATCGCTAACCTTTACCGGAGCCCCCCAGAAGGCCATTATGGCGTCGCCGATAAACTTATCCAGTGTCCCTTCATGCTTGAATATAACATCTACTATCCCTGAGAGGTAACTGTTAAGTATTTCCACGACCTTTTCGGCCTCAAGGCTTTCCGACAACGTGGTGAATCCCCTTATATCCGAAAACAGGATCGTCAGATTTTCCTTGCTCCCTACCCCCGCCTTCAATGCGCCCTCCGGAGACTTGTCCATCACCGTTGCGAGTCTGAGCATCTTTTTTATCTTCCTCTTGTCTTTTATCTCCGTAAGGCTTAGGTAGGCATACGTCCCCATCCATGAGAGGATGATCGCAGTCAGAGGGGCCACAAGGTCGTAAGCAATATTGCTTTTAAACCACCAGGAAGAGGCTGAAATATATGCAAATGCCAGGAGTATCGGCAGGCCGATCTGATATCTAATCCGGTTGGTCCATAAGATTGCAATTGCTACTATAAAGGAAAGCAGCACGACGAAAACAGCTGTTATCAGGGGGCTTGTAAATTTAAGGAAGTCTTTTCTTATCATATTGCTGTAAAGAGACGCATGAAGATAAACGCCTGGAGTGTTGTTCCCGAGAGAAGTCGGCTTCAGGTCCTCGACGCCTGTAGCGCTGGCGCCAATAAACACGACCTTATCCCTGAACTCTTCAGGGTTTACAGGAAGCCCCTCTATTTCCCCCATCTTTATCTTTTGTATGGAAGCGAGGATGCCGCTCATGGAATAGGGGTTGAAGCCCCCATACATATTTATAAAATATGAGCCGTCCTTCATGAGTGGTATAGAGATAGAGGAGGGGACGCGAGGCGCACGGGCGGCGCCCTCCGGTTGCCCTTCAGGGCCGGTGCCCTGCAAATCTTCCAGGATAAGATTATCTCTGTCAACCCTGATATTGGAGGGTTGCAATACATCCAAAAGCGACACCATTGGGAGGACAGGAAAAAATGAACCCTGATAGTGACGGAAAAGCCTTGTTCTCCTGAATATTCCGTCATTATCCGGCGAAAACTCGACTATCCCGACGCCGGCGGACGCCTTGTAAAGCTGGGGAAAAGGAAGATAATATGTGTTGTTCTGGCCGGCCACAACACCGGCAAGCCCTTTGATGGAAAAGCGTTCTATAAAATCCGGCGGCAATGGCTTGTTCAGCAGTCCCTTATTGTATTCATCCTCAACGTCAACGAGCAGCTGGGCGGCATGATATACGTTCCCGGCCGCCCCGGTAGCTTCAACAAGTCTTTTATCATTGGAGCCGACCTTGCCGCGTGGTTCTCCCGGGATCAGCTCATTTTCCGTGAACAGTATATCAAAGAGTACGGCCCTCGCGCCGCCCATATTGAGGAATTCAATCAGGTCTGCGTGCAGCGACCTTGGCCACGGCCACCTTCCAACGACGGGATTCATTGACCGAAGAGACGCCTCGTCTATAAGGATTATGGCAATATCTTCGGGGACATGGCGATATTTACTAAAGTTTTTGGCCCGGATATCGACCGTCTTCAGCTCCAGCTCTTCAAAAAGACCGTAGAAGAAAACCAGATTGACCGTGAGAGCGGTAGTCAGGGCTATTACAGCGCCATAAACAAGTTTTATCCTTTTGAAGGAGAGCACGACAGTCACCTTGTCTTCAGACGGCTTAGTCTTCTATCTGAGTTACTCTGATCGGTCTGTGTAATCTGCGGACAATAAATGCCTGTCCAATTATCAATACACCGAAAGCGATACATTTCTGCAAAAAGGTGGTCTTCACCAGAAACGCCGCCATCCCTATCAACGGCAAAAGGACAATCCGCACAAGGAATTTCAGGACCTCGCTTTCCCTTATAAAATCAGCTATCGGCGGGCTGACCCCGTAGTATAAGTTTACAAACGCCTGTCCTATAATGTTTGGTATTTCAATTTTGAATTTTGCAATTTGCAATTTGCAATTTGCAATTAGATATTTATCCCTGAATTCCCTAAGTATTTTTACATAAGGAGCCTCATATGAACCGTATGCAGCCGTAGCAATAAAACAGCCTCCACCACCTCCACCGCTGCTTGTTGCAAATGAGATAGTGACCGATATTGACTTCGCGCTTTCATATCCGTTGCTGTCCACTGCTGTAACGGTGTATGTGTCTCCATTGTTTGATGTCGTGTCTGTGTATTGACTCTGGGTTGTCTCAGCCAGGAATGTACTATTTCTATAGAC
>JAENJC010000244.1 GCA_016844545.1 Deltaproteobacteria bacterium
CAAGGGTCGACTCCCAGAATATAATGGAGATTATGAAGGATTACGACGTTGTCATGGACGGGACCGACAACTTTGCCGCCAAGTTCCTTATCAACGATGCGGCTGTTATGGCCGGGAAACCCCTTATCCATGGCGGTATACTCAGGTTTGTCGGGCAGATATTTACAATAGTTCCAGGGGAGACGGCATGTTACAGGTGCGTATTCCTCAGCCCTCCACCGCCCAACGCAGTTCCAACATGTAAGGAGGCCGGTGTCCTGGGTGCCATTGCGGGCCAGATAGGTGTTCTCCAGGCGATAGAAGTGCTGAAGCTGATAATCGGGATAGGAAAGCCGCTCAAGAACAGGCTCCTTACTTACGATGCACTAAAGCTAAGATGGCGGGAGATAGGGTTGAAGAAGAACCCTGAGTGCCCGGTCTGTGGCGAAAACCCTAAGATCAAGACTTTGATAGACTATGAACAGACGATTTGTGAGTTAAAATAACCGACAGTTTAAACGGATTAATCTGTTTAAACCGATGTTAATTTTAGGAGGAAGGAATGAGTTTTGTAAAAGGACTTAGGTGCAGGGAATGCCATAAGGAATACCCAATCGAGCCGCTGCATGTATGCGAGTTTTGTTTTGGGCCCCTTGAAGTGGTCTATAATTATGATGAAATAAAGAAGGTCTTGACCAGGGACGCTATATCAAAGAGGGCCCCTAACATGTGGAGGTATAAGGAGCTTTTACCCCTGGATGTGGAGGTATAAGGAGCTTTTACCCCTGGATGGAGAGCCCACTGTGGGCGCCCAGGTTGGTTTCACCCCGCTGGTGAAGGCGGACAACCTTGCTAAGGTCCTCGGAGTAAAGGAACTTTATGTAAAGAACGATGCGGTCTGTTATCCCACCCTCTCGTTTAAGGATAGGGTGGTCTCTGTGGCCATCTCCAAGGCTAAGGAGTTTGGTTTCAAGATCACCGGATGCGCATCTACAGGAAACCTGGCTAACTCTGTTGCAGCCAACGCAACTGCTGCCAATATGGAGAACTTCATATTCATCCCCAACGACCTGGAACAGGGGAAGGTACTTGGGACGTTGATATATAAGACAAATCTTGTAGCTATAAAGGGAACCTATGATGATGTTAACAGGCTTTGCGCCGAAATAGCTGGTAAATACGGCTGGGCCTTTGTAAATGTAAACATCAGACCTTTCTACGCGGAGGGGTGCAAGACATATGCATATGAGATATTTGAACAGCTGGGATGGAAGGTCCCGAAACATATAGTAGTCCCGATGGCTGGCGGCTCTCTTCTGAACAAGATATGGAAGTCTGCCCAGGAGTTCCACAAGCTTGGTCTTATTGATAATGCAGACATGAAGCTCTATGGGGCACAGGCAACAGGATGTTCGCCTATCACCACAGCGGTCAAGACCGGTCATGACCTGATAAAGCCTGTAAAACCAAACACCATTGCAAAGTCGCTGGCTATAGGAAATCCTGCTGACGGCTTTTATGCAGCAAAGGCGATGAGGGAGAGCGGTGGCTGGGGCGAGGACGTCTCCGATGAGGAGGTAGTTGATGGTATAAAGCTCCTTGCAAGGACTGAGGGGATATTCACGGAAACCGCAGGAGGAGTTACTGTCGGGGTCACAAAGAAACTGATAGAGCAGGGGAGAATACCGAAGAACGAATCTATTGTCATCTGCATCACAGGTAATGGCTTGAAGACCCTGGAGGCGGTTGCCGGAAAGATTGGAGCCCCGGAAGTTATAAATGCAAAACTAAGTGAATTCGATGAGTTATACAAAATAATTAAGAAGTAATCGGAGGTTTTAAAGAGATGCTGGATCATAATATTGAGGATGAAAAACACAAAGTTGAGGTAACTGTCCCTGTAATAGGGAAGTCGGCTGGAATCCTGAGCTTTAACGATCTCAAGACAGGGGGGTACATTAAGCAGCGACAGAAGGACAAGTTTACGGTCCGGTGCATGGTCCCCGGAGGTAGGCTGCCTATAAAGAAGTTGAAGAAGATTGTTGAGGTGGCCGAGAAGTATGGTGCTGATTATGTGCATCTCAGTATAAGGCAGTCGTTGGAAATCCCTTATGTGGATTACCATAATTTTGACAAGGTTGTGGCGGAGTTGTCGGAGGTTGACCAGAAAGTTGCATCCTGCGGGCCGAGAGTGAGGGTTCCTACTGCGTGCAGCGGGTGTGAATACAATCCAAACGGCCTATCCGATACCCAGGGATTGACAAAAGTTGTAAATGACAAATTCTTTGGAGCCGAGTGCAACCATAAGTTTAAGACATCCTTTTCAGGCTGCCCAATAGACTGTGCAAGGACATCTGAGATGGATCTGGCCTTTCAGGGGGCGGTATTCCCTGAATGGGAAGAGGAGAAGTGCACAGGTTGCAGGATATGCGCCTCTGCCTGCCAGGAAGACGCCATACACGATCACCCTGAAACAGGCGAGCCTATCTTCTTCCCTGATAAATGCCTGTACTGCGCAGACTGCATAAGGGCCTGCCCGACAGAGGCATGGGTTTCCGGCAAGACAGGTCATATTGTAAGGATCGGTGGAAAACATGGAAGGCATCCTTTTAAAGGCTCGGTAGTAGCCAAGTTTGTGAGCGATGAGGACGTGCCTGCTATAATTGAGAAGACTGTGGAATGGTACAACAAGCACGGGCAGGGGAAAGGGAGGATCCGCATAGGAACACTTCTTAGAGAAGAAGGGATGATGCAGAGTTATATGGCGCACATGAAAGATGTCTTCAAGGACAAGGCAGTAAAGGATCCGAAGCCGCCGTTGGAGGTTAACATACAGGAATAACAGAAGATGGGAGGATGGGAAGTTAGGAAGATGAGAAAATTGCCTATCTCATATCTTCTCAACTTCTCAATTTCTCAACTTCGTAATTGGAGGAAAGATGTCAGACATAAAGGTAGATGCAGT
This sequence comes from Deltaproteobacteria bacterium, assembly GCA_016844545.1. Lineage (GTDB taxonomy): Bacteria > Desulfobacterota > JAENJC01 > JAENJC01 > JAENJC01 > JAENJC01. The sequence continues at coordinate 2,945 of JAENJC010000244.1, forward strand.
ATTAGATATAACCAACGAGGTCTGTCCAATGACCTTTGTTAAGACCAAGCTCAAGCTGGAGACACTGGAGCCTGGTCAGCATCTTGAGGTGATTCTTAATGATGGAGAGCCGTTAAGGAATGTCCCCCGTTCTC
>JAENJC010000076.1 GCA_016844545.1 Deltaproteobacteria bacterium
GGTGTGTTCCCAGGCATAATAAAAGCGTGTGCCTGGTAACCACTCAATGTCGTCCTGAGAGTTATTGATTAGCAAGTAGTTCCGGTTCCAACAAAGATTAAGAGGGAGGAGGTGGTATTTTAGTATTTCTTTGAAGGTATGTTTTAGTTTATTATGGCATCAGGCAAGAGGCTAAATTTATTAGGAACATTAACCCAAAATCCAAGACAAGGAGGGAAAAAATGAGATATCGCAATCCATTATTTATTGTGCTTGCGCTGCTGCTTATGGTTGGCGGAACAGCAGTGGCGGGTGAGAGGGACTGGCATGAGACGGAGTCGTCTCCAAACGATGCCCCGCTTCAGGACCCTATGATTATGTACAATGCCGGCGGGGTTGACGGAGCTGTGGCAGTGATAGGTGTGCCAAGTATGAGGACATACAGGCATATTCCTGTCGGTGTTGACCTGCATGAGCCTACATTCAGCGCACCTACAAACGAAGGTATGAAGAGCTGGTATGGTCCGTACAGCAAAGGGCCTGATGGCAAATACCTCTATGTGAACGACAAGGGTGCAAACACCATCGGGATAATCAACCTCCAGATGGGTATGCTGGACAGGCTCATATCTTTGCCTTTCCCTTTCGGCATTCACCACATCACACTCGGACCTGATGGTAAGACGCTTTATTCAACAGGCGAGCTCACAGGCAAGATGGCCAAGACTGATATAGCAACCGGCAAGACCCAGGTCATTGACTGGGGCCCTGCGCCAAGCGCCCCGGATTATCTTGATATAAACAAGAAGGCCGGTAAGGCGGACAGGAAGCAGTATGTTTTCTCCAACAACTACTATCATTCTACAGTTGGTGTCTTCGAGCTGAATCCGTTCAAGCTCATAAAGGAGATCCCTGTTGGTAAGAACCCGCACGGGACAGATGCCGACCCCCTCGGAAGGTATATCCAGGTGGCGGACAAGCTCTCCGCAACGCTCAGCATCATCGATGTTGAAAAGCTTGCGGTCAAGAAGGTTATCCCAGCAGGTGCCGGTCCGCTGCACAACGTATTTGACACAAACGGCAAATATGCCTATACAAGCTGCTTTGTGGCAGACAGCATCGTGAAGACAGACCTGGACAAGCTGGAGGTTGTTGACGAGTATCCTGTTCACTACAGGATCGGGCATATAACCATCAGCCCTGACAATAAGTATATATTCGCCTTGAACAAGTTTTCCACCGGCCTATTCAGCCCGACAGGCATAGCCTGGCCGGTTAACCATGAGATGATCGACATTAATGAGAAGAGCAAGACTTATGGTAAGACCCTCAAGATCGTCCCAGTTGACGGCGAGCCGCACAACGCGAAGGTCCTGTTTGCAAGTGCAATCAAGAACTGGAACATGGGTGAGGCCGAGAAGGGCGTATCAACCCTGTTTGCAGGCACCGGTCGTTCCGGCAGGATTGAGCCGGCCCATCATAGAGGCGGTAAGTCTTACTTTGTGCCGATGGATACAGGCAGGCCTGGCGTGACCACAACTAAGGACGGTATCAAAGAGATCAGGATCAAGGCATTCAGCTACGGTTATGTCCCAAGGCAGGTCAGGGTCAATAAGGGCGATAAGGTCAGGCTTCTTATAACCAATATTGACAAGGCAGCAGGTATAACCAAGAACCCCGATGTTATTATGGGCTACAACATCAACGGGCCATACGGTCTCAAGACGATGTTGACTATCCCGAGGGGTGTGACAGCAGTTGGTGAGTTTGTCGCAGATATAGCTGGTGAATATGAGGTTTACTGCCAGCACTTCTGCGGTCCTCTGCACCTCGAGATGAGGGGCGCATTCTTCGTAGATGATCCGAAGAAAGGTCCTTCCAACCTTGCTGTAGGTGATTATGATGAGGCCCAGAGGAACAACGTTGCGGCTGACGAAGGCGAAGTTGAAATAGCACCGAGAGTGGATAATCTTAATCAGATCTAATATCTAAGGATAGAGCGATGGTTCGGCCGCAAGCATTTAATGCTTGCGGCCGAACCATTTGTTTTTTTGAGAGGAAATTAATTGTATGAGTAAAAAAAACTTATTGACAGTGGGGACATTATTTCTATTAATCGTCATAGGGGTTTATGCTTATCAATACAGCGGTTCTGTGAAGATCAAGACTTCAGAATCTCCTGAAGACGTCGTTAAGAAGTTTTACAGTTACATTGCCGAAGGTGGAAGTTCCTCTATCAGTGAGGCATACAGGCAGGTCAGCTCTAAGCGGTTCACTCTAACTGAAGATAAGTTCAAAGGGATAGTATTGAACTATCCAAAAAATATGGTAGTGAAGATTGTCGGCTCTAAGGTTGTTAAAGACCGGGCCGTTGTTACGATAGAATATAAGTGTACATCTGCATTCGGTGGAGAAGTTTGTGTTACTACGGATATAAACCTCGACCTTGATGAGAAATCAAGGAGCTGGAAGATTGATTTTACCGGTGAAAGCACGCCTGATGGCAAAAACAGTTAAACTCAGTATTTTTCATATAATGGCACAGGTTTTATTTGCCTTTATATTCCTCTGTTTAATAATTGCAGGGGACTCGATTGCCGACGATTCCGTTATCAAAGAGTTTGTCATACCAATTCCAGCTGTTTCTCCGGCCCGTATTGCTATTGTAAATGATGGAAGCGGGCATATCTGGCTTGCCTATCAGAATGAAAACAAGATGCTGAGGTTTACACAATCAGATAATGCATTTAAGGAGTATGTAATCCCTTACTCGGGGATCCCAGCTGGAATTGCTGCAGCAAAGGATGGTACTATCTGGATAGCAAATTCAAGCGGTAACAGCATCATTAGTTTCAATCCATCAACAGATAAATACAAGAGTTTTCCAATTAAAACGGCCGATAGCAACCCTTACGATCTGGCGGTAGCTTCGAGTGGGACTGTATGGTTTGTAGAGCGTGAAGGCAATAAGATTGGGAGCCTTACTCCTGAGACAGGAGTAATAAAAGAGTATCCGATACCAACTCCATATAGTCATCCATCGGCAATTGCTATAGATAAGAAGGGGATTGTCTGGATTACCGAGATTGATGCTAATAAACTCGCAAGCCTTGACCCGGTCAACGGCAAGATCATCGAGTACATTATTCCAACACCTTTCGCAAATCCTTCTTCTATCGCAATAGACGGCAATGGGATGGTTTGGTTTGCTGAGATGCTTACAGGAAGGATAGGGATGTTCAATCCAGCATCGAAGGTCTTTAACGAGGTGATAGTGCCGACCCTTTCTCCTGTGATCTCAAGCATCGCCATAGACCAGAAAGGGTTGGTCTGGTTTGTGGAGAATAGAGGTAACAAGATAGGGGTATTCGACCCAGTAAGCGCTCTTGTGAATGAATACGAGATCCCTACATCAAAGAGTCTGCCGACCAGTATTGCAGTGGACAGGGAAGGCATAGCATGGTTTACCGAATCGGACAGGGATGCGAACAGGATAGGAAGGTTGGACATAGCAGATACTCTTAAGGTTGGAAAAAAACAGGAGGAGAGCGGGAAGGGTGAAAAATCGGATAGGATATCGCATATAATCATGATGGTTTTTATTGCGGTCGTATCTATGACTCTTCTCGTATTCGGTATTCGATCTATTAAGAGGAAAGGTAAATAAATGAAATATAGAAATATGATTATAGGTATAGGGTTATTCACAGCTGCTGCCGTTCAAGCTCATGCAGAGGAGTCAAAGGTAAAATATTATTCAATACCCTCTTCCAATGGCGTTCCTGTGGCAATTACCTCTGACTTAAGCGGGCGTGTTTGGCTCGTTGATTTTAGAAATAACTTAATATTTATATTTAACCCGAAAGATGAGCAGTTCACTAAATACGAGATACCAACCTCACGCAGCTCGGCCACAGATATAACAGTTGACCATAAAGGCAGGATCTGGTTTGTGGAAGAAGACGGGAACCAGATCGGAAGGTTTGATTTGGAGACCAAGACATTTGAAGAGTATGATATCCCGTCTCCAAAGAGCCAGTCAATGAGACTCGCCGTGGATAAAGACGGCAGGGTCTGGTTTACCGAGTTTGCTGCGAATAAGATTGGTGTGTTTAATCCAGGTGATAAGAGCTTCAGGGAATACCCTATACTCACGCCAACGAGCCAGCCAACAGGGATAGTGGCGACCCAGAAGGGTGCGGTATGGTTTATAGAGAGTCAGGGGAACAAGCTTGGCAAGCTGACTCCGGAAACAGGGAAGATAAAGGAATACATTATACCAAAGCAATTCTGCGCGCCCACAGAACTTACAGTAGATGGACAGGGGCAACTCTGGTTTAGTGCGAGGAAAGACAGGAAGCTTTTGAAGTTTGATCCAAGATCGGAAAGATTTGAAGAGTTTGACCTGCCGGGGAAAGGCGTCCCAGAAGGGCTTGCCGTCGACAGTGCGGGGAATATATGGTATTGCGATAAGTATAAAAAGCGTGTTGGCCGGTATTCACCTAAGGATAAGGGTTTTATTGAGATCGATTTGGTTGGCGGGGACCGGGCGCCGGTAGATATAACGGTATCAAATTCCAATAGGGTGTGGTTTACTGTCATAGGAACTAATGAATTGGGTGTGATTGATGGCAACGGCATTGTAAAAGTGGAATCGCCTAAGATGTCTATAAGTATAGATGAAACAGAAAAAAATATGCTCAAGCAATTATCCCCTTGACAACTCTGTTATGGTGATATATACAATGATTCATAAATATACAAAGGGAGGGTTCGAATGGTTAAAAGAGTAACTTGCAGTCGAGTTGTTGTAGTATCGCTCCTCACATTTGCCATTATAGGTTTTGGTGCAGAGAGCAGCCGGGCGGATGCGGCCAAGGGTAAGAGTGTGTTTGAGGCAAAGAAGTGCGGCGGCGATTGTCATATAACTCAGGGACCAGCTACTGAGAAGACCTTTGCAGACCAGCTTAAAAAGAAAGGGCCGGAGCTGTGGTATGCCGGCAATAAATTGAAGAAGGAATGGATGGAAAAGTGGCTTCAGGATCCTGCAGTTATAAGGCCTCTGGAGTATAATTCTATAGAGAAGAAGAACCCCGGAAATCACCCGAAACTTTCAAAGACAGAGGCTGACGAGGTTGCAGAGTATCTTATGACACTTACGTCAAAGGATGTGGAGTCAGGCGTGATACAGGCAAATAAAAACATCCAGGGGAAGCAGGCCTTTGAGAAAAAGCAGGCATGTCAGGCCTGCCACCAGATAGAAAAGACTGGTAAGGTTATTGGCGGACTGGTCGCGCCAAGCTTGGTTAAGGCAGGTGAGAGGCTTCAGGGCGACTGGATTTATGCATACCTGAAGAAGCCGAAGGTATTTAAGCCGGTTAAGAGGATGCCTGTTTATGAAGGTTATTTGAGCGACGTTGACATGAAGAACATAGCCGCCCTCATTGCAAGTTTTTAAATTGAAAGAGAGTTTAGTACCTACGCGGTTTTATAAACCGCCTCAAACCTAATTTATAAGGAGTTATAGATGAACAAAAAAGCACTTTATGTCATAATGATTTTTGCAGTGATGATGACCTTGGGAAAGGGGATTTCTTACGCGGTTACTGCTGAAGAGAATTATAAGTTTTACTGTACCCAGTGTCATGGCTCAACGGGCAAGGGCGACGGGATCAATGTTACCAAGGATATGGCCGTAACCCCAAGAAACCATGCAAGCGCTGAAGACATGAGCAAGCTTTCCGACATTGATATCACGAACGCTATTACCGACGGTGGGCCGGCAAACAGCAAGTCGCCTCTTATGCCTCCTTTCGGGAAGACCTTGACTGCTGACGAAATAAAGGATATGGTTTCCTACTTACGGAAGCTGTGCAACTGCACGGGTGGTAAATAATTGTTGTAGTAATTAATCTAAACCTAAAGGGAGGTGAAAGATGATGAAAGGCAAAGTAAAAGGAATTACAGTGAGTTTGGTTTTAAGCATCTTTGTGTTTGCAGCGGCAGGGATTGCTGCAGAAAAGAGGTGTACGGCTGAGGGAGTGAAGGTGGAATGTCCGACTCGTACAGAGGCTGAGCTGAGGGATGCAGCAGCTAACTACGAAAAGGAAGCCTTGAATATGGCTAAGGGGATAGGCGGCAGCACATACGGCATAGCCCCCTTTGACTATCTGACAGGCGTCGGGAAGAGGACAAGCAAGGCGGACACAAAGACCTACGCTACCGAAAGCGGGGCGGACACAAAGACCTACGCTACCGAAAGCGGTTACTCAAAGGGCACAGGCAAGACGGAGATGTGGGACAGGGTTCCAAAAAATAAGGAACAGTCTGTTGACTACAACGCGTGGACAAACAACTGGTCTCCATCGTTCAAGGAAAGCCTTGTTCCAGGCGCAAACCCGAACGAAGGCAAGCAGTGGTACTATGTTTACTGTGTTGGATGCCATGGCTGGCTTCTTAAGGGTGAGTTCAAGGACAGCCTTGTTCCAGGTGCAAACCCGAACGAAGGGAAGCAGTGGTATTATGTTTACTGCGTTGGATGCCATGGCTGGCTTCTTAAGGGTGATGGGCCCAACGCCACATATCTCGATCCGTATCCAAGGGACCTTACCGTTGGCGCCGCGTACATGAACAAGAAGACCAATGTTGAGCTGTTCGCGGTCATAAAGGGAGGTGGTAGCGCAGTTGACCTTGCGGACGTTATGCCACAATGGGGGAATCTTCTTCAGGACCAGGATATCTGGAATGTTATCGCCTGGATAAGGGCAAACGCCGACACTACTAAAATTACAAGCGTCGCGGATTATTTGAATCCAAAGTCTTCCTTCGATCCTAAATCTGCAGCCAACAAGGTTAATGCATTAAACGCTGCAAACGATCCTGCATTCAAGGAGGCTCAGGAGCTTGCTGAGGCAGTGCTCGCTGGACGTGGAGGCGATCTTAAGGGTGGCGGTTTTGTTGAAGGCGGCTTGAGAAAGAAGCCTGAAGAAGCAATGATGTACAAAAAATAGAAGTTGCACCGGTATTTTCAAAAAATCATTTTATGTAATTTTGACATTAACAGGGCATGACCGAAAGATACTGGTCGTGCCCTGTATTTTTTACTAAGGAGTTTCTGATTATACTGTGAAATCTAAATATCTGATTCTATTATCTATAGTTCTCCTTCTGGTCGCAGTTACTTCATGGGTAGTTAAAGACAAGGTACTTTCAGCATCCAAGGCTCGCGGTTATCTGGAGTATACCCCGGATGAAGCGGTATCTCTTGCTTACGCCAAGTGTACCTCATGTCATAATATTGATAAGATAACCAAGTATTGCTTCAGGTGCGGTCCACCGTTTATTGTTGTTGTTCATAACATGAAGAGCCTTATTGCTATTGAAAAAGCAAAACCAGGGAAAGAATATCTTCCTACCATTACCGATGCTGAGGCTGTTGCCATTTCTCAGGTATGGAGCGGTCTTATCGGGAACTGGGAGGAGGGCTGGAGGAAAGAAGACCTGAAGAAACTGCTAAAAGGTGATGAGGCACTTATACAGTTGTTGGATACGCCGTTCTCTCAACGAAAGATTGAGCAGGCATTGATGAAGAAATCGATTCCAGGTACGCATAAGGAAGGCGCATTTAATCCTGAAGGTGCAGGTTCAAAATAGAAATTAGGCAGGTTATAAATGATTCAAGTAGAGAAGCTGACAAAGAGTTACGGTAGTTACCAAGCCCTTAATGAGATCACTTTCTCTGTCGAAAAGGGTGAGATATTGGGTTTTCTCGGTCCTAATGGCGCAGGCAAGACAACCACAATGCGAATCCTTACCTGTTTCTTCCCGGCTACAAGCGGCAAGGCCAGGATTGCAGGTTATGACGTATTTGAAGAGCCTCATGAGGTAAAAAAGAGGATAGGGTATCTGCCGGAAAATGTACCTCTTTACAGGGATATGAAGGTTGTTGATTACCTGTCTTTTGTCGCAGGGATCAAAGGGGTGAGGCGGCAGGACTTGAAGATGCGGGTTGGAAATGTCCTCGATGAGTGCGGCCTTTCCGACATGTCCAATAAGATGATAAATGAGCTTTCCAAGGGGTACCGCCAGAGGGTTGGATTAGCTCAGGCGCTCGTAAATGAACCCGAGGTGCTGATACTGGATGAGCCCACAGTTGGGCTTGACCCCAAACAGATTATAGAGATTAGAAAACTGATAAAAAATCTGGCCGGTAAACGGACGATAATCCTGAGCACTCATATCCTCCCTGAAGTAAGCATGACCTGCAATAGGGTAGTCATCATAAACAAGGGGAAGGTGGTGGCAGTTGATACGCCTCAGAACCTCACAGCTAATATACACGGGGCGAGCCGCCTTATTGTGAAAGTGGACGGCCCAACGCAGGATGTTATAACCGGACTTCAGAAGATTCAGGGAATAAACAAGGTTAATAAAAAAGAGAGCAGCAATGGCATATCCGAGTTTATATTAGATACCGAGAAGGGTATTGATATCAGAAGGGATATTGCAGCTGGCATTGTGAGAAGCGGCTGGGGTCTGTTGGAACTGAGACCGGTTGAGATGAGTCTTGAAGATATTTTTATCAAACTGGTGACCAAGGAGTAGCTGATAAATGAGAAACTTTTATCTTATAGCTAAGAAGGAACTCTATTCTTATTTTTCGTCACCTGTCGCCTATGTTGTAATAACGATCTTTCTCGTTATCACCGGATATTATTTTTATAATCTGCTTGCTTCTTTTTCTACCCTGAGCTTTCAGGCCTCTACAAACCCTGCTATAGCGCAACAGCAGAACCTTTTAAATATCACGGAAACAGTAGTCAGACCTCTTTTTGGCAATATAAGCATGATTATGCTCCTTATGATGCCGCTTCTCACTATGCGCCTCTTCTCAGAGGAGAAGAAGAGCGGAACAATTGAGCTTCTGCTAACATACCCGGTTACTGATATGGAGGTTATAGTCGGGAAATTTATTGCCTGCTTTGTTGTATTCCTGCTGATGCTCCTCCTTACGGCGACATTCCCGGCATTGTTGATATTGTTTGGCGAGCCTGAAATAGGACCGACTATTACCGGATATATAGGGCTCATTCTCACAGGTGCGGCTTTTATCTCTCTTGGGATATTTACATCCTCCCTGACAGAGAATCAGATAATCGCAGCTACCTTGTCATTTGGGGTGCTGATCTTGTTTTTCATGATGGGAACTTCAGTCTCCTTAATGGGACCTACGATTGGAAATATCATGATGCACATATCGTTGATCGGGCATTTGGAAGGGTTTGCAAAGGGCATTGTCGATACGACAGACATAATATACTATTTCCTCTTTATTGTACTTTTTAACTTCCTGACGCTCAGGGTGCTGGAGTCAAAGAAGTGGAGGGGATAGGGATCTACATGATTAGACGCTAAGGAGATAAACTGATAAATGAAAAGGTTTCTGCCAATAATTGGGATTATAGGTCTTTTTACCGTTGCAGCTGGAGGGATTACCTATGCTATAAGCGGTGCAATGGAGAGCTATATAATCGCTCTCTTGTGGGCGGGGTTGCTCATCCTCCTCTTCTATTTCTATGTCAGCTTTCCTGAACTCAGGACATTATTAACACTCAGGTCTGCTAAATACGGTGCAAATACAGCGGTAATGATTATAATTTTTATTACCATGATTGGTGTAGTTTCATTCTTTACTACGAGATACAAAGTAAGATGGGACCTGACTAAGACAGGGCGTTATACCCTCTCGATTCAGAGCAAGAAGATAGTTAAGTCGCTGAAAAAAGATGTCACGGCTATTGCCTTTTACAGGAGCGATGAAAGGACGAGACAGGCGATGGAAGACCTCCTTTCTGAGTTTTCTCAGATATCCTCTAAGTTTTCATACCAGTTCATAGACCCCGATAAACAGCCCGGTGCTGCAGCAAAATATGGAGTTACCGCATACAGGACAACTCTTGTCAGGAGTGGGACGAATCAGCAGGAGGTTGGATTTGAATCGGAAGATAAGCTGATCAATGCAATAATGAAGGTAACAAGGGATGAGATAAAAAGTGTATATTTTCTGAAAGGTCATGGAGAAAATGATATAGCCGACTTTCAAAACTTAGGGTACAAGGCAGTAAAAGAGTCTATTGAGAGGGAGAACTATCAGGTCAAAGAATTGCTCCTGCCCGGTGCTGTTGAAGTGCCAAATGACTGTGCGCTTCTCATTGTAAGCGGCCCAAAGAAGGACCCTCTACCGGACGAGCTTGAGAGACTTACCAGTTACATAAACAGGGGCGGGAGTCTCCTCTTTATGCTCGACCCGGGCACCACGCCTAAATTGGCAGAATTCCTCCAGAATTCCTCCAGGGTTACGGTTTTCGACTTGGGAATGATATCATAATAGATAAGTTATCGCAGGTCTATGGTGCAAACTATCTTGTTCCGGTTGTTACCCAGTACGAGAAGCAACATCCTATCACGGAGGAATTTAATGTAATGACCTTCTTTCCCCTGGCGAGGTCTGTAGAGGTGGACAGAGATCCATCAAAAGGGTTTTTCCCCCTTGCTTTAACGTCAGAGGCCAGTTGGGGGGAAACGGATAGAAAGGCACTTGAGGAAGGGAAGGCTGACTATGACGAAAAGGTTGAGAAAAAAGGCCCTCTCTCCATCGCGGCAGTAGCTATAAGCGATGTCAGCCAAAAGGTGGAGGGTGGAGATGATGCTTCTGGAAAGAAGGTTTACGCAAAATTTGTCGTTGTCGGGAATTCAGCCTTCGTGAATACTACTC
>JAENJC010000077.1 GCA_016844545.1 Deltaproteobacteria bacterium
ATTCCTCGAACTGCTGGGCGCCGTCCCTACCGTTGTATTCGGATATTTTGCCCTTATCTTCGTAACCCCTATCCTGCAAAAGCTCATCCCTGGCTTGCCCGGATTTAATATGTTGAGCGCAGGACTGGTTATGGGTATAATGATCGTGCCTTATATCGCATCAGTCAGCGAGGATGCCATGCATGCAGTTCCTAAACACATCCTTGAAGGTTCTTATGCCATGGGAGCAACGAGGTTCCAGACCGCTGTCAGGGTGATTATACCAAGCGCTTTTTCAGGCATTGCCGCCGCCTACATACTCGGCATATCCCGCGCCATCGGAGAAACAATGATCGTGGCCATAGCCGCCGGTCAGCAGCCGAACCTGACATTGAACCCCATGGAACCGGCAGCAACCATAAGCGCATATATCGTCCAGGTCAGCCTGGGAGACCTGCCCCATGGAAGCATAGGTTATCAGACCATATTCGTCGCAGGCCTGTCACTGATGCTGATCACCCTGATCTTTAATATTCTCGGCTACTTCCTGGCGAAACGATTCAGGGAGGTTTATTGATGCCTGAGCAGTCTATTGAACATATCCGCAGCATGATTGCCCGCCATAAACTTTGGGACCACATATTCGCCATAGTAGGCATCCTCTCCCTCATGGTGGGGATTCTGACTTTACTGGCATTATTTACCGAGCTGGCAATTGAAGGCGCGCCGCGTATAGGCTGGAAGTTATTTACTTCCTTCCCTTCCCGTCACCCGGAGGAAGCGGGGATACTTTCCGCATGGGTAGGCACCACCCTGATCATGCTGGTTACAGCCGCTTCCGCCGTTCCCCTCGGCGTCGCATCAGCCGTCTATCTTGAGGAATATGCCCGGAAAAACTGGCTTACCGCCATAATCGAGATAAATGTGACAAACCTCGCAGGCGTGCCGTCCATTGTTTACGGCCTGCTGGCGTTGGGGTTATTTGTCTATAAACTTGACTTCGGGCAGAGCATCCTTTCTGCCGGCCTTACACTTGCCCTCCTGATATTGCCGATTGTCATAGTGTCTGCAAGAGAGGCCATCCGCGCTGTTCCCGGGAGCATAAGGGAGGCGGCCTACGCCTTAGGCGCTACCAAATGGCAGACGGTAAGGGACCATGTCCTGCCGTATTCCCTTGGCGGGATACTTACGGGAACTATAATGGGACTGTCAAGGGCAATAGGAGAGACCGCCCCTATCATCACCATCGGCGCTCTGACATTCATAGCATTCTTGCCACAGTCTCCTTTCAGCGCCGATTTCCCCTTCGTGTCCTTTAAGTGGCTGATGGACCCTTTTACTGTGATGCCTATACAGATGTTTAACTGGACATCCCGTCCGGAGGCGGCGTTTCAACATAATGCAGCTGCTGCCGGAGTAATCCTCCTGGTCATGACGCTCATAATGAATGGAATAGCTATTTACATAAGATACAGATTCAGAAAGAGGATAAAATGGTAGATGAAAAAATCAAGGCAGAAGTCAGGAACCTGAATTTTTATTACGGTTCGGTGAAGGCATTAAAAGATATAAATCTCAATATTGCCGAAAAAAAGGTTACCGCACTAATTGGCCCGTCCGGTTGCGGAAAGACTACTTATCTCAGGTGTTTCAACAGGATGCATGACCTTTACCCTAACAACCGGTATGAAGGGGAGATAATCCTGCACCCGGACGGTCTCAATATCACCGGCCCCGATATCGACCCCATAGAGGTAAGGATGAGGATCAGTATGGTATTCCAGAGGCCCAACCCTTTCCCCAAATCTATTTACGAAAACGTAGCCTATGGACCGAGGGTAAGGGGGATACGGAAGAGGAGTGAACTGGATGAAAGAGTTGAAAAGTCACTCAGGGGCGCCGCCCTATGGGAGGAGGCAAAGGACAGGCTCCATGACCTGGCCTTTAACCTGTCCGGTGGCCAGCAGCAGAGACTCTGCATAGCAAGGGCCCTTGCAACCGACCCTGAGATGCTATTATTTGATGAACCTACATCAGCCCTTGACCCGATAGCTACGGCAAAGATAGAAGAGCTGATCCTTGAGCTGAAGAAGGAAGTAACCATATTAATTGTGACTCATAATATGCAACAGGCTGCGAGGGTTTCAGACTACACGGCATTTATGTATATAGGAGAGCTAATCGAATTCGATAAAACGGAAAAGGTCTTCACAGTCCCGTCTCACAAGCTTACAGAGGATTACATAACAGGAAGGTTTGGATAAAAATCAGGGGTCAGGGGTCAGTGTTCAGGGGTCAGTAAACCGGCCACCGACCACCGGCCACTGGCCACATCTCTGGAGGAGATATGTCAGATACACACACAATAAAGCAATTCGAAGAAGAGCTGAGGTTGATCAAGGAGAAGGTCCTTCGCCTGGGCGGCCTTGTCGAGGAGGGGATTGCTAATTCCATAAAGGCCCTGGTGGAAAGGGATACGCAACTGGCCGAAAGAACCATTGAAAATGACCATGTTGTGAACGGTCTGGAGGTTGAGATTGACGAGCTCTGCCTCAAGGTATTGGCGCTGCGTCAACCTGCTGCTTCAGACCTGAGGCTCATCACAACAGCTGTAAAGATCATCACCGACCTTGAAAGGATCGGGGATATGGCTGTAAACGTCTGTGAAAGGGTCCTTGAGCTTAACGAGGAGGCGCCTCTGAAGCCTTACATAGACATACCAAGAATGGCCGAGGCTGCCCAGAGGATGCTAAAAGAGAGCCTTGACGCCTTTGTAAACGGAGACACAGACCTGGCCACAAAGGTACTTGTGGAGGATGACTTTGTTGACGATCTTAATAGGCAGATATTCAGAGAGCTCCTGACCTTCATGATGGAAGACCCCAACACCATATCAAGGGCAATGAAGATCCTTTTCATTTCCAAGTACATTGAACGCATTGCAGACCACGCCACAAACATTGCTGAGATGGTGGTCTTCATGGTCAAGGGAAAGGTGATAAGGCATATAAAGCAGCAGCAGGAATAAGAAAGGAGTGAGGATTATAGGATTAGAGGATTAGAGGGTTAAGCTTACCCCTTAATCCTTTACCCCTTTAATCCTTAATTTATGTCACATATCCTTATAATAGATGACGAACAGGACATCCTGGACCTTCTCTCTTACAACCTTAAAAAGGAAGGGTTTTCCATTCTTACCGCCAAAGATGGAATAAGCGGGAAGGACGCTGTCAGGACTTCAAATCCAGACCTTATAATCCTCGACCTCATGCTTCCAGGGATTGATGGACTGGAGCTATGCAGGATGTTGAAGAAAGACCCCAAAACGGTGTTGATACCGATAATCATGCTTACTGCCAGGGGGCAGGAGACAGATAAGATAACCGGGCTGGAAACCGGCGCAGATGACTATGTGACAAAACCGTTCAGCGTCAGGGAGATTACCGCAAGGGTCAGGGCGTTGCTCAGGAGAACCAGGAAGGAGAGCACTGGAAATGAGGTCTATGACTTCGGAGGCCTCCATGCAGACCTCTCAACCCACGAGGTCAAACTGAACGGAAGGGTTATAACGCTGAGCCCCCTCGAATTCAGGCTTTTAAAGTTCTTCATCACCCATCAGGAAAGGGTGTACAACAGGGACCAGCTTCTTGATCTTGTATGGGGAGATGAGGCGTTTGTAGAGCCGAGGACCGTTGATGTCCATATAAGAAGGCTCAGGGAAAAGATAGAGCCTGAGGGAGCAAGGTTGATAAAGACCATAAGGGGAACCGGATACCGGTTTAGTGTAGAATGAAAAATATATTATCAGACCTGTTCTTATCCACCACAAAGGAACCCGATTCCGAGCTTTCCAGGCTATCATCTGAACTAAGGGTCACTCTGGAAAAGCTTAAAGACGAAAAAGAGCAGAGAGAGGCCATCCTTGCCAGCATGGAAGAGGGGGTTATAGTCACGGACCCGAAAGGGAACGTAACAATGGCCAACAGGAAGGCTGAAGAGCTGTTTGGCAAAGAACTCCTTGAGAAAAGAGTTGTTGAGATATCAAGAAACCCTGAGCTTCACAGGATCATTGAGGAAGGGAGTAAAAAGGGAGAGACGGTAACCGGAGAAATAACTATTGCTGTTCATCATCCTATAAGCCTCTCAGTGACTATGACCCCTCTTATTCGTAATACTGAAAAACTCGGTTCGGTCATAGTTTTCCATGAGATAACTCTGCTCAAAAAACTTGAGACTATGAGGATAGACTTTGTGGCCAATGTATCCCACGAGCTTAAGACCCCGCTGACCGCCATTAAAGGGTTTGCTGAGACATTAAAGGAAGGGGCCATTAACGACAAGGAAAATGCAGCAAGGTTTGTTGATATAATAAAGGAGAATGCCGACAGGCTCTCAAGGCTTGTGGAAGACCTCCTGACCCTGTCCAACATCGAACTGGGAAAGGTAAGCTTTGAGATAAGACCTGTGGAGGTCGAAGAAGTGGCAAGGACTGTTATTTCAACCCTTGAACCAAAGGCAAAGGCCAAGGGGCTAAGCCTTGAGCTGGATATTGAAAAAGGGGTCCGTGCCCTTTCTGATAAGGACAGGCTGGCTCAGATACTTTTAAATCTCGTAGACAACGGTATAAAGTTCACAGAAAAGGGGAGCGTGAAGATACAGGCACAAACAACTCCCCCCCTCCCCTTCGTTGGTAAAGAGGGGGTGCAGGGGGCGTTTGTACAAATCTCTGTCACTGACACCGGAACCGGAATACCGCCAAAGGATATCCCAAGGCTCGGTGAGCGCTTCTACAGGGTTGACCCTGCCCGCTCAAGAGAACTGGGCGGAACCGGCCTGGGACTGGCAATTGTAAAACATCTTGTTGTTTCAATGAACGGGAAACTGAGCATAGAAAGCGAATACGGGAAAGGGACCAGGATAAGCTTCACCATGCCTGCGGCAGGAAACTAAGGATGAACTCCCCCCAACCCCCTCTTTAATTAAAGAGGGGGTGCCAAAGGCGGGGGCGTTATACGTTTTATCACTCAACGATATTCACCTTTATCGAAAGCTCGTCCAACTGTCTCTTCCCTACCTTTGAAGGGGCATCTGTCATTGGGCATGTCCCTTTCTGGGTCTTGGGGAACGCGATGACGTCCCTGATGGAGTCAGAGCCTGTCAGTATCGCAATAAGCCTGTCGAGTCCGAATGCTATTCCCCCATGCGGCGGGGCGCCGAACTCAAGGGCCTCCAGCAGGAACCCGAACTTCTCCCTCCCCTCCTCTTCACTTATCCCAAGCATGGTAAAGATCAGAGACTGTACGTCCTGGCGGTGGATCCTGATACTTCCCCCGCCTATTTCAGTGCCGTTCAACACAAGATCATAGGCCTTTGCCCTGGCCTTTTCAGGATGCTCCATAATATGCGGCATGTCCTCGTCCATAGGAGCGGTAAACGGGTGATGAACAGCTACATACCTCTTTTCCGCCTCGTCAAATTCAAGAAGAGGGAAATCTGTCACCCATACGAAGTTAAATATGCCCTTGTCTATCAGTCCAAGCTTATGACCCAGATGCACCCTCAGCCTGCCGAGGAGGGTATTTGCAACCTTATAGCTATCAGCAGCGAACAGGAGGAGATCACCAATTTCGGCGCCGGAGCTCTCGTTTACCCCCTTTATCTCATCCTCTGTAAGGAACTTTGCAATAGGCGACTGCCAGCCTTCTGCCGTCACCTTGACCCATGCAAGACCCTTTGCGCCGTGGGACCTGGCAAATTCCGTAAGGAGATCTATCTCTGCCCTGGACATTGAAGCTCCGCCCTTGACATTAAGAACCTTCACAACCCCGCCCTTTGAAAGGGGGTCTGCAAAGACCTTAAATGAGGAGTTCTTCACCACATCCGATACGTCCTTTAACTCCATCCCGAACCTTGTATCCGGGGCATCAAGACCAAACCTGTCAACCGCCTCTTTATATGTGAGCCGTGAGAAGGGGGTGTTTGGTCTGAGTCCCCTTGCCTCGTGGAAGACCTCTCCGATCATCTCTTCCATCAGACCCATGATATCCTCCATCTCTATGAAGGACATCTCAATATCTATCTGGGTAAATTCAGGCTGCCTGTCTGCCCGGAGATCCTCATCCCTGAAACACCTTACGACCTGAT
>JAENJC010000078.1 GCA_016844545.1 Deltaproteobacteria bacterium
CAATGTAAGTGACAGCCTGCGTCTGTATAGGATGCAGGCTGTCACTTACATTGTTCAGAGGATGGAATTACTCGCATCTATGTTTATGCTGATCGGCCTTTTATTATTTATAAAAGGCACAGAGAGATCAAAAACGGCTTCAAGGGTTTTGCTTTTCGGAGCAGTGGCCGCTTCATATCTTCTCGGATTCAATTCCAAAGAGATTGCCATAACGCTGCCTGCGATTATAATTCTCTATGATTACTGTTTTCTGTCAGAGGGCAACCTTAAAAAACTTATCGGCCGCTGGCCAATCTATGGGGTGCTGCTTGTAATATTAGTCTTTCTTGCCGCGCCAACATTCACAGGTCTGCAGGAAACTCCCGGCGAGGTTGCACTCAGCGGGCCTGTATCCCGCGAGTCTGCATCCGCCGGTTTCGATGTTCAAAGCATAACACCAAAGGAATATTTCTTTACCCAGTTTAATGTAATTATCTATTATATTACCTTGCTGCTTGTACCTGTAAATCAGAATCTTGATTATGACTTTCCTGTATCAAAGGGGCTCTTTGAGGTCCCTGTAGTAAATCCGGGAACTGTATTAAACATTCCTCTTCCGCCGCCCATTGTATCCCTTATTATCATACTTGCCATCATTGGGTTTGCTCTCTATCTCCTTATGCATCAGGTATCACGCATCACGCATCACGGCCGTTTAATTGCCTTTTTCATTTTCTGGTTTTTTATTATCCTGTCTCCCACTTCCAGTTTTGTCCCTATAATAGATGTCATCTTCGAGCACAGGCTCTACCTATCTTCTGTTGGTTTTTTTGTACTGTTCAGCTTAGCCTTTGACAGGATTTTTGAGTATATGGAGGCTCTTACAAAAGTCCCTAACCGCAGCCAAAAGTAGGCGCTTTTAAGCGAGTTCACAGAGAAAATAATGAGCAACACAGAGAAGAAATCATTAACAGTTAAGAAAAACCTCTGTGTCTGTGGTTAAAATAGTTTTGCAATTACCTCTATGGAGAAAAGAAAGGAGAATGTTTTGTATTGACCCCACATAACTTGTGTGGTAGTTTTTTAAAAAGATGGAATCAAAAACAACAAAAAAGACAACAATGCCTGAAGCAAAGCCTGAAGCAAAGCCTGAAGCAAAGCCTGAAGCAAAGCCTGAAGCAGTCCGCACCCGAATCCTTATTGCAGAGGACAACGCAATGGCCAGAAAGGCCCTTGCAGCCCAGCTTAAGGCGCTCGGTTTTGAAGTTGTTGCCGCAGCCGCCACAGGCGAAGAGGCTGTGGCCCTTTATGACGATTCTAAACCTGATCTGGTTATCATGGATGTTAAGATGCCAAAGATGGACGGCATCGAAGCTGCAAAGATTATAACCAGCCGCCTGCCCGTTCCCATAATCCTTATAACAGGCTATTCCACAGGACCGCTGGTTGACAGGGCAGTAGAAAGCGGCGTAGTTGCCTATATCAGGAAACCAATAACAAGAAAAGACCTCCTTCCTGCTATAAAGTTTGCCTTTGCCAGGTTTAATGAGTTTAAGGCGCTCAAGACGGAAGTTGTTGACTTAAAACATGCGATGGAGACAAGAAAGTTTGTTGAAAGGGCAAAGGGCATACTCATGAAACGGCTGAATATTCCCGAGGATGAGGCCTTCAAGCTTCTGCAGGCCCAATCTCAAAAGGAAAACAAGAAACTTAAAGAGATAGCAGAGATAGTTATAACTGCTAGCAATATGATATAGATGCCGGATTCAGGTAACTACATTAGGTGAATAGACTGAAGGCTGAAGTTGGTAGGTCGGGTAGAGCAACGCAAAACCCGACTCTCTGATATTAAAGCATTTCTCTGTGGTTTAGTTTTGACAATACGTCAGTTAAAGAAAGGGGTAATTCATGCGTAACGTTTTAATATTGTTTGTAGCCTTTGTAGTGAGCTTTGGATTTGCCGGAACGGCTTTGGCGGATGGTGCAGCTAAATTTGCGGAAAGGTGCGCTGCATGTCATGGCCAGAAGGGTGAAGGCATGAAGGGTATAGCGCCTGCACTGAAAGATAATAAGTTCATAACCGACAGGAGGGCGGAGGACATTAAGCAGGTTATTCTTGAAGGCCGCTCAGGGCCAGCAAAGAAGTACAGTACCAAGGAGTTTCCCATTGATATGCCCAAGTCAGGTCTTTCAGTTGCAGACTCAGATGAAGTTGCAAAGTTCCTGCAAGGCGACCTGCAGAAATAGGTTTTTTGGAGTTGGCGTGTCAGCTTTAATAGCCAATTCTCCCAATCCTCTTTTTCTACAGAGGGGCAAGGAGGGGATTGGCTGTTTTTTTATCACTCGTAAAAAAGTATTTTCGATTTAATCAAATTGCCTTTACGCAATGGGATATGCCACTTGACAAAATCAACTCTCCTATAGTAGCTTTAGCAAGAGGGATTAGAGTGGGGAGAGTTTATCTAATATGGTTTATTGCGGTATTGATAATAACAGGGATGTCATTAGTGGGCGGATGCTCGCTTGATAGGCTTATGGATAGCGTATCTCTGGTAAATCCGGAAAGCGGTAAACCTCTTACCATGCGGGAGGAAGAGGATCTGTATGAAAAGTTTCATAAGGTAGTGATTGATTCAGGAAAGGTGAGGAGTGTAAGCGGGGGGCCTCAAGCGTTTCGGAATCTGCCACGGGATGCTTTTGGAGAGGTCAACTGGACAACCTCGGTTAGGGATGGGTTTTTGGCGCCGAAGGGTTCATTAGACCCCAACGCAGTAGAGGATACGCCCCTGAATCTAAATATATTTATTGAGGCAAAGGTGCCGATGATGGCAAATGTGATTTTTCCTCACTCTATTCACACATACTGGCTGAGCTGCAGCAACTGCCACCCTGATATATTTATACCTGAAGCCGGGGCAAATCCCATCACCATGGATGAGATATGGCAGGGGAAGTGGTGCGGTCGGTGCCACGGTAAGGTGGCCTTTAATTTCTGGCCGGAGGCAAATTGCAGGAGATGCCACATGGTGCCCAAGAAGATGTCGGGCCATAAAGAGAACTATTAGGATAATGAATAAAAGGGGGTAATTGGTGATGATAAAAGGATTTCCGAGATTTTTTTCACTTGCAGTAATGGTACTACTTTTTACAGGCTGTGCAGCTAAAAAACCGGTCGAATTAATATGGCCGTCGCCGCCGGACCAGCCGCGGATAAGGTTTGATAAAACCTTTAACGGGGCAAAGACATTTTACGGGACATCTGCTATGGATATTATCCTCGGCGAAGGGGGTATGTCAAGTTTTTCAAAACCGAATGGTGTTCATGTAGACAGGGAAGGGCGGATCTATGTTTCGGATACAGCCTTCGGCATAGTCATGATGTTCGACCCCAAGGCAAAGGCCCCAGCAATGTTGCAAGCCGGAGGGAGGTCGCCTTTTGCAAAGCCTGTGGCTATCACCTCGGACCCCAGGGGCAACATATATGTGTCGGATACTTCCCACGACAGGGTATTTGTTTTTGACAAGGACAGGAATTTTGTGAAGGGCCTTGGCATGAATAACGAATTCAAACAACCGGCAGGCATTGCAGTTGACCCGACCGGTAAAAAGCTCTATGTTATAGACACCCATAACCATCAGATAGCCACTCTTGATTTAGAGAGCGACAAAGTTATCAAGATCATAGGCAAGCGTGGCAGGGAGGAAGGGGACTTCAACTTTCCCTCCCAGATGACAGTTGACCCCAAAGGCAATTTATATGTTGTTGACACCATGAACGGCCGTGTGCAGATATTTGACACTGAAGGCAGATTTATCCGGGCGTTCGGAAAGCTCGGCGACGGTCCTGGTCAGTTCGCCAGGCCAAAAGGGATCGCACTGGACAGCGAGGGCCATATTTATGTAGTTGACTCGGCATTCAACAATGTGCAGATATTCAGCAACGAAGGCGAGATGCTTATGAGCTTCGGCGGGTTTGGGGAAGGCCGGGGGCAGCAGATACTGCCTGCAGGGCTATCCATAGACGGTGAGGACAAGATATATGTAATTGACCAATGGAATGCACGGGTGAATGTCTTTGAATACATGGGCGAGAAGTATAAGGCAAGACAAGATAATTGGTTGTGCTATTGAAGTGAACAAACACCTTGGTCCAGGATTGCTCGAATCGGTTTATGAGCCGTGTTTTATTGATGAAATGAGAAGCGCTGGATTGTCTGTAAAGCCACAAATATGTGTTCCTGTCCACTATAAAGGAAAAGATCTGGGCGGAAGTTTAAAACTTGATTTACTCGTAAACGATTTAATCATTGTTGAAGAGAAAGCAGTAGAACAAATGATTCCGTTGTACAAAGCGCAGCTTTTATCGTATTTGAAACTTACCGGAAAACCAAAAGGATTGCTGATAAATTTT
Organism: Deltaproteobacteria bacterium; assembly: GCA_016844545.1. Lineage (GTDB taxonomy): Bacteria > Desulfobacterota > JAENJC01 > JAENJC01 > JAENJC01 > JAENJC01. Next base: position 4,391 of record JAENJC010000078.1, read on the forward strand.
CATTGTGAAAACATTAAGGAACAACTGGTGTCGCTTGTCACAGAAGAGTTTGCAAAGTTGCCCAAGGGTTAATCTCCGTGAAACTTCGTGCTCTCTATTTGCAGGGAGTAAAGAAAAGGTGGAATTATCAGAGAAACTGACGGAAAAGACCGCTGCAGAAATTACGCTTAAAACAGACCTTGAAAAGACGCAGACCGAGGCTGAAAAGACCAAAAATGCCTTAAAAGAAACAGAAGAAAAGCTTGCAATAGAGGCTGAAGCGCGGACAGAAGCTGTGGAGGCAAGGGTCCTTACAGAGAGCAAGCTGCAGTTGACTGAGGAGGAAAAAAAGAAGATAGAAGAAGAGGCGCAGGGCAAGATAGATGAGATTAAGGCCATGGCGCTGGCTACAGAGGAAGGGAAGAAAAGGTTTGAACTTGAGGAGCGCCTCAAGGAAGAGGTTGAGGCGAGAAAGAAGGCGGAGCAGAAATGGATTGAAGCAGAAACTAGGCGCTCTATTGCAGAGAAGGAGGCAAGAGAGAGGTTAAAGGAAGAGTTTAGCCAGAAGACCGAGGCAGAATTGAACGAGGAGCTTGAAAAGCTGCGCAGGGACGTAGCCGCGGCCAGGCAGGAGGAGGCAAAACTGTCGGCAGAGGCTGGACAGCTAAAGTCTGACGTTGAGAAGGCTGCTCTGGAAAAAACAGCGATTGAAGAAGAGCTGGCGCAAAAAAGGAAGGATATTAATCTGGCCGAAGGAGTATTGTCGAATGTGGGGATCGGGGACAAGTTGAGGGAAGAATTGAGCAAGGCGCAGAAAACCCCTGGGGAGGAGGTCTCCGCTGGAATCGCCCCTTATGAGATAAAGAGTGGGGAGGGCTGGTGGACAGAGGAGGTCATACGATACAGGATCAAGAAAGGAGACACGCTTTCAAGCATTGCTGCCAATGACTATATATATAATGACTGGAGACTCTGGGTAGTAATCTATAAGCACAACCTGCACAGGATTAATGACCCAGGCTTTATTTACCCCGGACAGATACTTCTCATACCTAAGATCACAACCCTCGGCAAAAGCGAGATAAACAAGATTTTGAAGGAATACAAATAAGAAGGGCAGATTAAAAATCCTAAAGCTTTCGTAGAAACATAGCTTCAGCTATGTTAATTAAGAGGCCTGAAAGGCTATTTCTACAACATCCATCTCATAATAAACTGCATTTATTAAAAATTAATTAAATTTCTCTTGACATTAATTAATAGTTCGATTATACTCTTTACAAATGGGTCTTACACGCTGATGGCGGCGAGTAAAAAGATTTGAGGTGATGATGCCTCGGGGAAAAAAAGAAGCAAGAAACAAGAAGTAACAAAAATTAACGAGGAGGAAAAAAATGAAGAAGATACTATTAACCTTTGCTCTGGCAATAGCCATGAGCGTACCAGCATTTGCTGCTACCACCATCACCGCAGATTGGGAAGCCGTACAAAGTGGAGCTGCTCAGTATGTAGGAACACAGGATGCCACAGTAGCTGTAGGTGACTCAGCAAACGGTCTTTTGTATTCAAGACACAACCTTTCATCGTATGGCGAGCACTATCAGGCAACAACATCAGTAGAGGGAACTTCTACAGCAACTGGCATTACCCCGCTCAGCGTCATCACAACAGAGGTATGCGTATTCTGTCATACGCCTCACTTTGGCAGAGTAGATACAGCTCCTTTGTGGAACAGGGGTTCTTCAGCAACAGGTTATGTTGCTTACGGGACAACCGTTGGCGGAACAGCCATCACCAGCGTTGGCGGTTCAAGCCTTGCATGTCTTTCATGTCATGACGGCGTAACAACGCTCGACAATATCATCAACAAGCCAGGCAAAGGCTCCAGGACAAACGGAACAGGCGCAGACCTCGGCTGGGTATTCGGTGAGATCGGAACAGGCGATACAATCGGCGATACAACAGCAGGTGGTTCTACTATAGGAGGCGCTACAAAGGGCGCAAGCAGGCTCAACATCGGTGCTAACAATGCTGGTTCAAGGAATGTCGCAGCAGTTGACCTTTCAAACGACCACCCGATTAACGTTACATACAATGCAGGCACTGTTGCATCACTCAGGCCTACAGCTACTACGATAAGCTCACTTGTGATGGATAATGCAAGGACCAATGCTTCTGATCCAGGCTCTACATTTGGGCGCAGCGACAACCTCTGGGCTTCAAGGGGCTTTATCAGCAACTCAGTAACAATTGCCGATGTACTCAGGGATACCGGCAAGGTGCAGTGCGCATCATGTCACGACCCGCATTACAAGAACCAGACCAACTCTGACCCAGCAGTTGTAGCAAATTCTGGTGGAGTTATTACCAGCGTAGAGAATGACGGTCTGTTCTTAAGAAGGGTTGGCGGTAACTCCAACTCTGGTGTTTGCAGAACCTGTCATAACAAGTAAGAGATTTAAGAGGTAATAAGCAAGAAAAGGGGCGGGCGGGATATATCCGCCCGCCCTTTTATTTTTTCAGGAGATGACAAAATGAAAACAGACCGCAATTTTGTATCTTTCAGGGTAGCAAGCTGGCTTCTGTTGTTGACACTCATTCTATGTGCATCACCTTCCTTTGCGGCAACAACAATTACCGATTGGGCTACTGCACAGACCGGCTATCCTGGTTCAACAGCAGGCAATGCAGGAGATGCGGCAGGAGGGATTGTCTGGTCACGGCATAATCTGTCATCGTATGGAGAGTATTTACAGACATATAAGAAGGACTGTGTGATTATTGCCAGTGTAGAATACTGTTCTGCACCCTTGGTGGCTACAACAGAGATATGCGTATTCTGCCATACACCGCATTTTGGCAAGATAGATACTGCCCCCCTATGGAACAGGGGCTCCTCTGCGCTGGCATATGTTGCATACGGCGACACCGTTGGCGGAACAGCCATCACCACCGTTGGCGGTTCAAGCCTTGCATGTCTTTCATGCCATGACGGTGTTACAACATTTGACAATCTGATTAACAAACCAGGCAAAGGCAGCAGGACAGACGGGACAGGAGCTGACCAGGGGTGGTGGATCCAGATGGCTTCAGGAGCGACGCCTACGCCGTTGCCAAAAGACCACTTCAGCACATCAGCTTGCGGCACCTGCCACCCGCAGGAGGAATCAGACAGGCTCAATATTGGTCTCGGCGGTAGTTTTAGCTATGCCACAAAGACAGTTGACCTTTCTAACGACCACCCGATAAATGTTACATACAACGGCGGAACTGTTGCATCACTCAGACCTACATCTACTGTTATAAGCTCCCTTACGATGGACAATGCAAGGTCTAATGCCGGTGATCCTGGAAACACATTTGGGCGCAGCGACAACCTCTGGGCTTCAAAGGGTTTTATCAGCAACACAGCAACGATAGCTGATATCTTAAGGGACGGCGGCAAGGTCCAGTGTACATCCTGCCACGACCCGCACTACAAGAACCAGACAAATAATGACCCGACAGTGGTAAACAGCTACGACAGGACAGGTTTCGGAGTAGACTGGCAATATGATGTAACAAGTCAGTTTGATGGGTTAATTGACGGGCTCTTCCTAAGAAGGGTCGGAGGAAATTCCAACTCTGGTGTTTGCAGGACATGCCACGCAAAGTAAGAAGTTAAGAAATTAAGAAGAGAGGCGGGTGAGCAATCACCCGCCTTTTTTTTCATTTTATTTCCATCTCTTGCTTGAGCTCCTTGACGTAAAGGGCAGCCTCCTGGTTGGAGGGGTCTATCTCTAAGACCTTCCCGAAGGCCTTAGAGGCCTGGCTGGTCCTGAAGCTATACCTGTTGTAGCTCTTTCCGATATTCAGATAGAAATCCTTCACGTCATCCCCTTCGATATTTACAGGCGGTGCGATATCTTCCGTAATTGCAATTATCTCGCGCACCCTGTCGGCGCCGCTCACCTCCATATAAAGATTCTTAGGAAGAGAAAACTCAAGGATCGGCCTTTCGTCAGTGTTTAGCCGGGCATCTCCAATGTATTTCCTCAAGTCTCTATTGCCTGCAAGGAATAGTGAAAATATGTCATAAGGGTTATTAATATCAATCCTTGCAAGTCCCCAGCCTGTCTTCGGATCAGCAAAGATGCTGTTAAGCCTCTGCATATCAAAGCTGTGTGGTTTTACTGAGCCGATTATAACAAGGTCGAGAGCTGACCTGTAATGAAACCATGCGCTGATATGCGGAAAGGCTGCTGCAAAGGAGTTTAGCCCTACCTTGAAGTCATCGGCAGTGCCTTTATAGTTGGAAAACCAGACCGCAACTATCCCGCCGTCTTTCAGTCTGCTTTTGACCTCCATAAAATAGTCATAGGTAAAGAGGTTGGATACGCCCGATATCCACGGGTCAGATACGCCGGATATGATGACGTCGTATTTTTTTGAGGCAGTGGAAAGAAAGCTCCTGCCGTCTGTCAGGTGGAGCCTGACCCTCGGGTCATCAAGGGCGTTGCTGTTCGACTTGGAGAAGAAGCGCGCTGCATCCACCACTCCTGATTCGAGTTCCACAACATCAATGCCATTAATCGGATACTGCTCCATTGCGCCTAATGTTATCCCTGACCCAAGCCCGATAAGGAGGGCCTCTTCCGGCTCACCGTTATGAAGCATCATCGGAAGATGTCCGAGAATAGACCAGCTCCATGACGGCCTGCCTGACTCAGAGCGGGCCTCCTGCTTCCCGTTCGACTGGTATGAAATGACCTCGAGGTTCGGCCCTGAGCCGCGGACAGTTATAATGGCATTGAGCCCCTCCTTGTAGTAAAGAAGTCGTTCATTTAAGCTCCAGTCCTTAAAGGAGCGGTCCTTTGTATCCATATCGTACTCATCATTGTCATGGCCATCTTCTCCCACGGCGGGAGCATGATGGTTACGACTGCAAAACCAGCGACAAATAATGCCGAGCAGACCAATTTTAAGGCCCTTGTGGTCCCGCTTATGAACAGGAGGGCGAGGCATATTAAGATGTTGAGCCCGGCTATCAGCACAACTCCGTTCTGGACGCCGATCATAGGTATTATAAGGAACCCTGCCGCAGCGGAACCGAATATAGAGCCTGCTGTGTTGAAAAAATAGATGTCTCCTACTTTTTTCCCGATGCTTTGCGTGGCGCCGCGGGAGTATATCCTGTTTACAAGAGGGAAGATGGCGCCCATGGAAAGGGTCGGCACAATCATCAGCGAGGAAGCCAGGAGGAACTCAACGAGGAGAAAGAGCCAGAACCTGTCAGCGAACAGCTCCCTGAGGTTGAAAAAAATAAATGGAAGCTCCCTGTATAGAAAGATCGAGGCGATCGCAAAAAAACCTATTACAGCCTCAAGAATTGAGAACCAGAGAACAGGCCTTTTAAGCCTGTCGACAAATGGGGCAAAGGCTATTGAACCAAGCCCTATGCCGGCGAGGAATGTAGCGAGCATTATTGTAAAGGCATACACTGTAGACCCCAATACAAGAGAGAGCACCCGCGTCCATAAAACCTCGTATGCGAGACTGCAAAAGCCGGATATGGTGAAGGCGGAAATAAGTATAAGGTTTAATCTCCGCAGACTTCCAATCCCTTCAAACGGAAGAGGGGCAGGAACCTCAACCTCCTCACGCAGTTGGACGGCGGCAGGCCCTTTGCTAAATAGAGTGAACAGGATTATGCCGACAAATATGTCTATTATTCCCGCAAGATAGACAGTAGCGTTTATGCCTATGTAGTAGATAGCGAAGAGCCCGGTCGCGAGGCAGCCTGTTACGGCCCCAAGGGTGTTGACGGCGTATGGAACAGCGGTATGGTATCCGATCCTACCCGGGAAGGACGCAAGATATTTTACAAGCGCAGGCAGCGTGCCGCCCATAAGGGTAGTAGGTATTATAAGGACAATGAAGGCTGTGATGAAGTGGACCGGCTCGAACCATGCCCTGTAAACGCCGTCTCCGGTAGCCGGAGCGAGAGACAGGTATATTTCACGGGCGGTGGAGAATATAAGGGGGGAGAGGAGGCAATACAGTCCGAGGATTATCTCTATCGCTGCATAGACCCTGAGCGGAGAACCGTACCTGTCAACGACCCTCCCGAAAATAATGGAGCCGAGGGCAAGCCCTGCCATGAATATGCTCAGGACTGTAGTTATCGCAAACTGGGTGGAGCCGAATGACAATATGAGAAGGCGGATCCAGATAAGCTCATAAGCGAGTCCTGTAAGGCCGGTTATGAAAAAGATGCTTAGTATGAGGTAATTCTTCATTCAGATGCTTCTACTTCGCACATCTGAATCCCAGATCATTAAATCTTCCGTCAGGCGGGGCTGTGTTTCTGAAGGATGTCCTTACATATACCTGAAGGCTGTAATGCCCCATTCCGCCCCATCCTCCTCCCCTTACAACCTTGCGCACTTCGCCATAGTCCTTGTCGTTAAAATCATTGCCTGGATAGGGTTTATACCAGTCCTCTACCCATTCCTGGACATTTCCCGCCATATCATAGACGCCGTAAGGGCTTTTACCGTCTTCAAGGGTGCCTACAGGCAAAAGTCCGTTGTACGCGCCGAGCGCATTTGTCTTTTTAATATCAAATTCATTGCCCCATGGAAACCGCCTGCCGTCAACCCCTCTTGCAGCCTTTTCCCACTCAGCCTCTGAAGGGAGTCTTCTCCCCTTCCATTCGCAATATGCCTTTGCCTCGTTCCAGTCAACCATTACTACAGGGTTTTTATCTGTGTTTGGCGGATAAATACCATTCTGCCAGTAATCAGGCTGCCTGTGGTTTGTGGCCTTTACAAACTCCAAATACCCGGCATTGGTTACCTCATATCTGTCAATATAAAAGGCCTTCAGATTTACCTTACTCTCCGGCCTTTCATTTGCATACCACGGCCTGTTATCTCCGTACTGGAGTGCCTTTGCCTCTGTATCAACCTCATTGCTGCCCATTTTAAACTCGCCAGCCGGGACAAGAACCATGTCTTCCGGGGATTTTGCACAGTTGCCAAGAAGCAAGAGGCAGGCGATGAGAGATGTGAGAAGCGTGATGTTAGAAATATTACGGATCATCTAAGATGTCCCTCCATTACAATAGCCATATTTATCGGTGGGCAATGGCCACCCAACTCCTGAGCCTAATTCCACATCACTCATTTGGCGCATCTAAACCCGAAATTGTTGTTGCGGGTATTGGGATTGAAGAATATGCGGTTGTATGTTGGAGCGCTTATGCCGCATCTGTAGTATGTGCAGTCATACCAGGACCCGCCTCTAACAACCCTGTATATCTCTCCATAATTTTCATCAGGATGGGTATTCCCCGGATATGGCAAAAACCAGTCTGCGGTCCATTCCCATACGTTTCCAGCCATGTCATAAATGCCATAAGGGCTTTTGCCGTTTTCAAAGCTTCCGACAGGCATTGTATCCTCTTTGCCAAGCTGAGGTGTGTTTGCGTTTTCCCTTCTGAACTTGTCTCCCCAGGGAAATGCCCTTTTATCTGTCCCTCTTGCCGCCTTTTCCCACTCTGCCTCTGTTGGAAGCCTTTTTCCCGTCCATCTGCAATAGGCATCAGCATCAAACCAGTTTACATAAACTACAGGATGACTTTCCCTTCCGGGCGGTATTTTGCTGTTTTCCCAGTGGTCTGGTGGTTTGTACCCTGCTGAATCCACGAATGTCTTATATTTTTTATTTGTAACCTCGTATTTGTCGATATAAAAGGCGTCTACACTTTTTATGTGCTCCGGCCCGCTCTTTGGCCACCAGTCATTTGAGCCCATTGTGAATTCACCGGCAGGGACTAAAACCATGTCTTTGCGTTCGCTCTCCATCCCTGAGTTGCTGCTTCCAGATTTTTGCCTCTTCTCCACTGTTTCCTGTTTCGAGTGCATTGCTTCCGTTTTATATCTGGAGTCTATTTCTGTGTATCTGTCGCTGAAAACAGGGTCATGACACTCCCCGCAGGTATACCCCCTCGTGTAATCAATCGAGTATTTCCTGTCAGGGGTATGGCAGTCCATGCATTTGGGCTCGCCCGTAACGGGGTGGTAATCGTTTGGAGAGGCATAGGTCAAGCCTGCTGTGAGTGAAAATATAAAAATTAAAGAAAAAGCCTTCATGATAATGATAAAAATCTCCCCTGACCCCTCTTTGCCAAAGAGGGGAAATTAGCCCACTTACTTCTTGCCTCTTGAAAGCTCCCTGACGTAAGCTAACACATCCCATATCTCTTCTTCGCTTAATATATCCTTCCACCTCGGCATTGCCATCTCCTCGCTGCCAATATCCCTCTTTATCCCTTCAGAAATCGACTCAAAAAGCTCTTCATCAGATTTTGCCATCTTCTTTTTATCTCCGACAAAATCGGCTGGATGGGGAGTTACTGCGATAGCAATGGCGCCATCCCCCCTGCCTTCTCTGCCATGGCAGTAGAAACAGTATTTATCATATACAGCCTTCCCCTTTTCAGGGTCGCCCTGTTTAGCTTTGGCCTTAACCTTTTCTTCGGATGTCTTTACCTCTGCACTTTTCAGAAGCGCTGGGTCGCTGTTATTTTGGCTGCATGAAGATACTAAAAAAAGGAGCAGTAAAAGGCATGCAGATTTATTTGCGATTTCCTTAATGTTTCTTATCTTTATCATCTGCTTTTTTCTCTGCCTCTTCCATCATCTTTCTGTCCTCTTCGTTCAGGTATTCTATCTTTGCCTTTTTCTTCAAGTCCTCAACCCATTGTACCTTCATTTTTTTGAATTCAACCTCTTCAAGCTCTTTTTTGAGATTTTTCTTTACCTCATCAAAAGTCCTCTGGATCGGCGGAGCCTTCTCTTCCAGTTTGATGATATGGTATCCGTATATTGACCAGATAGGTCCTGCCACCTCCCCTACCTTGAGTTTTCCTGCCACATCCTCTATCTCAGGTATAATACTTCCTTTGTGACCGAATCCCATATCACCGCCTTTGGGGGCATAGATGTCCTCTGAAAACTCTTTTGCAAGCTTTGCAAAGTCCTTTTCAGCCTTAATCTCTTTAAGAATTTCCTCTGAGCGCGCCCTTGCGACTTCCCAGACCTTTGGTCCGCCGCTTGGATCAGCCTTGATAAGTATCTCCCTGAGCCTTGTACTTTCAGGTTGTATGAATTTTTCCTTATTACTTTTATAGTGTTCCTCTAAATAGGCCGCTGTAACCTTTTCAAGCGCCTTTGCCTTTGCTTCCTTATTCTTAATATCATTAATCTTACTTACAGCGAGATTCTTTTCTATCTCTCTTTCCAGCTCTTCCATAGTAAGTTTATTCTTTTTTAATGTATCCTCAAGGGTTGTTTTGTTCTTTTTCAGACGTTTTTGTAATTCCTTTATCTCCCTTTCTATTTCCTTCTTTTTAATAGTTATGCCCTGTTTTTTTGCCTCCTGAGCCAAGAGTTGGGAAGTAATAAGCTGCTCAAACGCCTTTTTCTTTATTTCCTTCTGCTTTCTTTCTGTTACTGAACCGTGCACAGAGACGCCGGGGATTAATGTGTTGACCATACCAAGCAGATCAAGTTCATCAATCGCTTCACCATTTACCTTTACCAGAACCTTTGGCGGCTCTTTTTTTTCTTCAGCAGGCAGGTTTGCGGCTGCCCCGCCCTGTGCCGCTGGCTGTGCTGCTTCTTTACAATAACCATCCAAGCCCCCTATAAAACTAAAACCGATTAGAAGAGCTATAGTCCTTCTTTTAATAACCATAAGTTGTCAATACCTCCTGAGTTTTTTAACTACCATCCCTTGATTCATTCGTAAAAACTAAAAATTAACCACAGAGACGCGGAGACGCTGAGTTAAACACCTTGAGTTTATTGAATCTTTTCTCTGTGCCTCTGCGCCTGGTGGGAATAAAAGCTTTTACGATTTTATCAAAGTTGAGTTTTAAAATATTATATCCTTCAATATTTGTCAAGGCTTCCTTTTTCAGGCTTCCTTTATCATCCTAAAAATGGGATATGGCTATTTTTCCTGATACTGCCCTTTACCCCTGTCACTAACTCTGAGCCTTTCTGCCACCTGCTCTATAATGTCCTGATAATTTGGAGATGCCCTTCTGATAAACTCTCTGTAATGCGATATTGCCTCGTCTGTATTCCCAAGCCTTTCCAGCGCCAGAGCTAAATTGTAATGGGATTCTGAATTTTCCGGTCTGCCCTTTAGTGCTATTCTGTATCTGCGGACTGCCTCAGGATAGTCGCCCTGCATCAGCGCTATATTGGCAAGGCTGTTGTTTGCCTCCGGGTGAAGGGGGTAAATCTCCACTGCCTTCTGCCACTCACTTATTGCCTGCCTCATCCGTCCTGTCTTTCTATAGACATCACCCAGATTATGATGCGCATATGCGTTCTGGGAGGCGTCCTCCGCCGCTTTTTCAAAATATACTGTTTCATTTGTCCATAATTTGTTCCGTTGAAAGGTTATAAGTGAAAAGATAGAGAATAGTATAAGGATGAGGGCCTTTGAATAGGAAAAGAGCGGAGATCCTATCCGGCATATCTTATAAGAGACAAGTCCCCCAAGCAGGCAGATTCCAATAGATGGAATATATACATACCGCTCAGCCATCATGGTAGGCTTTAACGGGACGATATTAGATACCGGCAATATGGTTATGAAAAACCACACTGCGATAAAAAACACCGTTTTATCTTTCCTGTATGACAGGAGGGTTGAAATGAAAACAGCAGCAAGGAGGAACAAGGAAAATATAACCTTCCAGTGAAAAAACGACTCCCTTAAGGGGGTATCATAAAGAACTTTCAGATTTACAGGCAGTATCATGATCCGTATATAGTCTAATATAATCCCAAAAGAGGTGTATATCCGTTTATCAATAGGCGGCGATGATGCGGAAATGAGAGTTCATATATAAGTAGCAAAAGCGGAAGGGTGATGCCTATCTCCTTAGAAAGAAGAGAAAAGAAGTAGGCTATGAGAGAAAATATGAGCATTATAAAACCCTTTCCATCCCTAAAGAGGATGTAAAGGTAGAAGGAAAGGAGAAAGAAGACGGCAGCCACTGGATCGGTCCTGCCGGATATCCATGCTATGGATTCAACATGTACAGGGTGAACGGCAAAGAGCATACTGCCAATAAAAGCAGGTATGTGGTTGGAGAATAATCTTATGCCTAAAAGATAAACCATGAAAGAGGAAATTGCATGGAGTATGAGATTTGTAATATGATAACCAAAAGGGTTTAATCCCCACAGATTATAGTCGACTGCCAATGAGAGTAGAAAGAACGGCCTGTAGTAATATGAACTTATTGTAGGATTGCTGATAAGCCTCCAGAGGTCTGAGGTAAAGAAGGATGGGATATTGCGGATGTCTTTTATGACAGGATTATCTGCTATTTGCTCTAAATCATCCCAGATAAAATCCCCGCTTAATGAGTTTATATAAACGGCAAGGCTTGAAAATATAACAAAAAGACCCAATACAGCAGGTTTTTTATACCATTCCTTAACCACCCTTTTCATCTTTCATAAGCCCCTTTCCAGCCCCGTAATCGAATCCTGATCAGGTCAGTCAGCATCTGCAAAGGATGGGTCAAAGGATTGACCTTTGAAGCTGCCCTGTTTAACCATCTGACAGGGACCTCCTTGATACTATAACCTAGCATTCTTGCGATATAGAGAACTTCTACATCAAAGCCAAAGCCATTAATACTCTGCCTCTGGAAAATCTTCCGGGCAACCTCTTTTTTAAAACCCTTGAAGCCGCACTGGGTGTCTTTTATGCCTTTAATGGCAAAGGTCTGCACGAAGAGATTAAATATCTTGCCCATTATTTCTCTATACCAGGCCTGACGGATCTGTATATCCGATTCTTTAAGCGCTCTTGAGCCGATAGCTATATCATAACCTGCCTCCAGCCATTTCAGGAGCTTTTCAATTTCATCTATTGGTGTGGAAAGGTCTGCGTCAGTGAAGATAACATATTCACCCTTCGCCTCAAGGCAGCCCTGTCTCACTGAAAACCCCTTCCCCATGTTGGTTTTTCTATCCAGGACCTGTATTCTATGGTTGGCTCTTGCAACTTCTTCAGCCACTTTGGCTGTATCATCCTTACACCCGTCGCATACCACAATAATCTCATAAGACGGGTATCTTCCCTCAAGGTACTCAGCAACTCTATCCAATGTATTTTTTATAACAGCCTCTTCATTATAAGCAGGGATGACTATGGAAAGATAAGGCTCTTTGGTTTTTTTATTCAACTATTTTATCCTCTCTTTCCTTTAGAGTCCTGCCCAT
>JAENJC010000079.1 GCA_016844545.1 Deltaproteobacteria bacterium
GTTGAGCTCAATCCAAAGAGTCAGGAGATTCTCCTGACCCTTGCAAATTTTTATGCCGCAACAAAAAGGCTGGATGAGGCTGAGAAGACATATCAGGCGGTCATGGCTATAAAGCCTGAAAATCCGAATATCTATATGATCCTTGCCGCGTTCTATCAGGCAACTGCTAAGCCCGATAAGGCTGAAGAGACCTACAGGAAAGGTATTGAAAAGGCGCCGGATGCCCCGGTCCTCAAACAAAGACTGGCTGAGATGCTTCTCGACGAGAGGAAGAGTAAAGATGCTGCCCCACTTATAGATGAAATCCTTAAAAAGACACCAAAGGATTATTACGGGCTATATCTACGCGGCAAGCTTAATCTGGCTGATAGGAAAGTTAATGAGGCAACGGAGGCATTAAAGGCATCTGTAAAAGAGGAGCCAAACTTCCCTCTTGCCCATTATTATCTCGGCCTGGTGTATCAGGCGACCAATGATCTCCAGCAGTCCAAGTCGGAATTGACCGAGACCCTTAAGTTGGCTCCAGGGATGGAGGCTGCGAGGCTGGCACTCGCTAACCTTTATATGGCTTCTGATGATCCAAAGCTTGCCCATGATGAGATCCAGAAGGTGCTGTCAAAGCACCCTTCACACCCAGGGGCAAACCTGATGGCCGGCAATATAAAGCTGAAACAGCAAAAGCCCGATGAGGCTGCTGCATACTTCAGGACGTTTATTAAATCAGTCCCGGCCGATCCACGGGGGTACGTTGGCCTGGGAGAGACATACCGGGTGAAAGGAAATTCCCGCGAGGCAATAAGTGAGTTTGAAAAGGCGCTATCTATCAAACCTGACCTTGTCGAGGTGCTTAATATGATAGCATCTATCCACCTCGCTAATAAGGAGCCCCAGAAGGCCATCGACAGGGTACAGGGGCAGTTGTCCAAACTGCCGGACAATCCATTTATCCACCACCTCCAGGGACGGATCTATATGCTGATGAATAATATGGATAAGGCCGAGGAATCTATAAAAAAGGCCATCAGTCTGAAGAACGATATGGTAGCCCCATATATTGACCTGGGGAATATCTATCACAAAAAAGGTGTTGCTGATGAGGCGATAAAACAGTATGAACAGGCCATTAAGGCCAACCCAAAGGCGATTACACCTTATATGCAGCTTGGTGTCACATATGAACAGCAAGGGAAGACCGACAAGGCAATTGAATATTATAAGAAGGTCCTTGATATAGACCCCAAATTTGCCCCTGCTGCGAACAACCTGGCATGGCTTTATTCCGAACACGGCGGGAATATTGATCTTGCCCTGTCCCTTGCAGAAACAGCCAAGGAGCAGTATCCTGATGACCCCAGCATCTCCGATACCCTGGGCTGGATATACTATAAGAAACAGGCATACCTTAAGGCCGTTGCTCTATTTAAGGAAAGTCTCAAAAAAGAGCCCAATCATCCTGTAATTCGTTTCCATCTTGGAATGGCCTATTACAAAAAAGGGGACAAAAAAATGGCTAAAGAAGAGCTTATGGCTTCCTTAAAGATAAACGATAAATATCCAGGCGCAGAAGAAGCGAAACGGACTCTGTCCGAAATTAAATAATGCAACCCGCCCTGTAATGAGTGCGGTCTTTAATCTTTTACATAGCCTGAAGATGTCTGCGGAGTGCCCAGTCATCGTTCAGGCTTTTTTTTATTTCAAACTCCTCTATTTTACTTCATCTCACGATACAAAACTTCCTTAAATGGTTCCCATCCGAGAATTCCCTCCCCACAACTTCCCCTTGATATGACAGTGGCTATATGAGATAATTTTTTCGTATATGAAAAAGCTGTCTCTTATCTGGATCGCATTGGCACTCCTTGTTATATTTACTGGCCACTCTATAGCAGCCACTCCTCAGATTGGGCGGATGCGGGTTGCCATATGGCCGGAGTTTGACGATCCGGGAGCCCTTGTTATTTATGACGGCAGGTTCATAGATGACGGCTCTTTCCCCATTGAAACGACCTTCCTTATCCCAAAAGGCGCTGTTATAAGCGATGCATGCAGTCTTTCGCCAAAAGGACAGCACTTCTGCCAGTTGTTCACACAAAGGAATGCCGGGGATATGGACGAGGTGCTATTAAAGCTTCCTTACCCCAACTTCTATCTCAGCTTCCATATCAAACCGTTCAAGGGTGACAACCCTTTGAGAAAGTTCAATTATGTCATAAAGACCAGCCATCCTGTGAGCAAGCTGGAGGTGGACATCCAGAAACCCCTAAGGGCTGAGAATTTCACCATCAATCCCGAAACTCATGAGAAGGAAGAATTAAAGGGGTTTGAACATTACCGCTATGAAGTTAAAGACAGGGAAGCAGGGACGGTTATTCCATTTGAAATATCATATAAGAAAGAGGATAACAGGCCCTCTGTGAGCATAAAATACTCGCCCATGAAGGGGGCAAAGACTTGGGGTGAGGCCGATTTCTCCCGTATTAATGAGGTAGCGAGGGAGCTTGCATGCCCCTGCGAGTGCCCGCTGGTTCTTGAGGACTGCAATATGAGCTGCGGCCTTGACTGGAAAGACCAGATAGGGGAGATGCTAAGGGCCGGAAAGACAAAAGATGAGATAATAAAGGCATTCATTGCCAAGTATGGAGATGAATGCAAGATAACGCCGATAATGAGGATAAAGGGAAAGTTTTTCCAGTACACGAGAAGGTTTGATACAATGGACTGGGCCCTTTTATGGGGTGGTGTCGCAGTATCAGCAGGGGCGTTATTTTTAGGTATATATATGGTTGTCAGGAGGTTCCTGAAAAAGAGGGCAAAGGCCGGAGTGGAAGGTTGAGGGCCTTTTTCATTACATCTTCCATATTTATCGGGTTTCTGGCTGCCCTTGCCCTTGCAACCTTTCTTATCCTTGTAGATACAAGCCCCATGGGAAGGTTGGAGTATCTCTTTGAAACAGGCAGGCTGAGCGTATTCCGGTATACCGGCCTCGGTAACATGAGTGACCGGGATGTAAAATTAATATATGAGGGGAGATGCACAAGGAAGTGCCACAGTCGTGATGTTGTGGAGCGTTCGGCCCATAATGTCAGGGAGTGGGAGGAGATTATAGGAAGGATGCGGGCCGTAAATAAGGCAAATGTGGCAGATAGCGAAGCCAGGGTGATTACTTCATATCTCACAAAACGTTATGGAAGCAATATCCCCACCATCCTTACCGCAGAAGGCGGCAAATACCTGAAAAAATATCTTTGGCGGAGCGACTTCGGGGAAAGCGACCTGTATGTCGATATCATATTCACCCCTAAGGAGTATTTCAACTTTATTGGCGGGGATAGCGCTCTGGAAGGGTATGATGCCGGCAAATACACACTGTTCAAGGTGTATATAAACACACATCAGAACAAGCTGGCGCCCTACCCCCTTGAGCGACTGGCAATACTTAAGACCGGAAACGGAAAAGAATATAAACCCGTGTTGTGGAAGGTGATTTATGAAAGCGCTGACTATCACCACAGGGAAGGAATGTTTGTATTTAAGGGTGTTGACAACAACGCTACATCTATGTCCCTCTCCCTGATGGATTTACCGGGGCAAAAGGAGAGGATATTCCAGTGGGACCTTCCGATACCGGAAAAACCTTAAGAAACATATTCACAGCAAAAAGACTCTTAATCTGACACAGATGAACACAGATAAGATATGATTTACACAGTGATAATCATATAAAATCAGTGAAAATCAGTGTCGAAAAATCTTTGCGGCATTTGCGTTTTTGCGGTAAATTGGTGAGAAATGAGAAAGCTCAAAACAATTATCCTGTCTCTGTTATTTCTTGCTCTTATTGCAGCTTGCAGCAAAGAGCCCAGAGGGACGCAACCAACAATCAAGATTGGGGAAACTGCCCCTCAGTTTTCCCTTGAACTGATCGATGGCAAGACCGTGTCCCTCGATACATTCAAGGGGAAGCCCCTGGTATTAATAAACATGGCATCCTGGTGTCCCTGCTCCCACGATAGCGCACCTGTCTTCAAGGAGGTTTATGAAATATACCATCCTAAAGGTGTTGAGTTCCTAATGCTCGGGATACAGGACTCAAAGAAAAAGTTTGAAAAATTTGTGAAGAAAAAGGAGTTCAAATTCCCTGCCGGGTTTGACAAAAGGGATGTTATTTCCAAAACATACGGTGTAAGCGCCCCTCCGACAACATTCTTTATAAACAGTGATGGATTGGTAGTAAGCGCCTTTTATGGCAAGATAATAGAGAAAGAAAGGCTATCTGCATGGATTGACGAGATAGTTCCCAAGGAGGAATAATTGATTATAAAGGACGTCGGTTTTCTCATCGCCTTCTGGGGCGGTTTTTCATCTTTTTTTACACCCTGGCAGCTCTGCCTGATGCAGATAACGCCATTCTTCCTTGCCTTTGCAATAGGCCTCTATATCATCGAGGACAACTCCGAACTACGAACTACCAGTTCCTCACTCTCAACTCTTCTCCTTGCCTGCGCCGGTTACATTCTCGGCTTCAGCATCGTATTTGCATTGATGGGAACATCGGGATGGGGAGCAGCGTCATACATAGTTTACAACATTGATGACTTCAGGACCGCCGCCGCTGTCTATATAACGATTATCGCCCTGTTGATGGCGCTTTACAACTTTTATGGAAGCCGTGCCCGCTCCTTAGACAAGATTAGGATGCGCACTGATGCAACCTTGCTTGGCAGGGCTTCCCTGTTCCGCATCTTATATCTTCCAGCAGGCCTTCTACTTGGCGCATCCTTTGCACTGGCCTATTCACCGTGCATCCCGCCTGTCATGTCCGACATAATGAACTTCGCCGGCAAGCAGGGCAATGCCCACAAGGGATTTCATCTGCTTGCTGTATACGGTTTTGGAGTGACTTTGGCGTTCTCCATTTCAGGGTCTGCGCTCGCCATTCTGGTTGGTTATTTCACAGAGAGAAGGTCTGTGAAGGTTACTATTGCCTATCTGTCTTCAGGGACATTGTTCCTCATGGCATTCCTGATATTCACAGACCTGATGATCCGCTATAAGTCGTTTCTGGTGGGGCTGGTCCTCGATTAACAGCAGCAATGACATTTCACCTAAAAAAAGCATTTGGACGCAGATTTACACAGATTTGCACCGATAATTCAAAGACTTAAACAAAAACAGATAACCACCTTTTGGGTGATACCTATGTTTTATATATCTATTTGTTTTATCTGCGTTCGCTTAGAAGCGCCTACTTTTGGTATCCGCTTTAATCTGCGTCCCATTGCAGGAGTTAGGATTCATTTATTTGCAGTATGTCAACCCAGGACAGTCAATATAGTAGATACTACTTTCTTGATCTCTTCCTCTGTCAATTCTGGAAATATCGGAAGGGAAAGGACCTCCTGGGATACCTTCTCCGTTACTGGGAGGGAAAGCCCCTGGTAATCATTTTTATAGACATCCTGCTTGTGCAGAGGGACCGGGTAATATATGGCTGAGGCAATACCCTCTTTAGCAAGGGCCTCTATTATCTTCTCCCTGTCCCTGGTCTTCACTGTGTACTGATGGTAAACGTGCATCCCGTTACCATCTTCGAAAGGCGGAGTTACGCCGCTTCCTTCAAACATCTTTGAGTAGAGGTGGGCGTTACTGTTCCTCATTTCATTGAACCTCTTCATCCTCTTGAGCTTGACCCTCAGGATGGCGGCCTGGATCTCATCCAGCCTTGAGTTGTATCCAATTACGGAATGATAGTAACGGACCTTGCTCCCGTGGTTCCTGAGCACCTTCACCCTCTCCGCCAGTTCAGGATCGTTGGTAGTAACCATCCCGCCGTCGCCGTAGCAGCCAAGGTTCTTGCTCGGGAAGAAGGAGAAGCAGCCGAATTCGCCGAAGCCGCCCGTCATCTTACCCTTATAGTCTCCACCAAAAGACTGGGCGCAGTCCTCGATAACCTTTAGCTTATGCTTCTTTGCAATGGCCATGATGGGGTCCATGTCAGCGGCCTGACCGTAGAGATGTACAGGGATGATTGCCTTCACCTTTGAGGCGCCATGGGNGGGCAGTTATGTATTCTTCTACCTTCTTCGGGTCTATGTTGAAGGTCTTTGGGTCTATGTCAACGAATACCGGCTTTGCGCCGATATAGCTGATCGCCTCCGCTGTTGCAATGAAGGTAAAGGGCGTTGTTATGACCTCATCCCACTTTCCGATTCCGCAGGCAAGAAGGGCCAGGTGCAAGGCTTCGGTGCCGTTAGCCAGGCTTACGGCATGCTTGACGCCAAGGTATTGAGCAGCCTCCTCCTCAAACTTCTGGACGTTTGGTCCGAGAATAAACTGGGTTGCCTCCAGCGCATTTAGAACGGCCTCGTCTATCTCGGTCTTGATGTCGTGGTACTGCCTCTTCAGATCAACCATGGGTATGGACATATTTCTCTCCTTTATTTTTAACTCCCCCGTCCCCCTCTTTACAACGCCTCTGCCTTACGGCTTCTCCTGCCATGTTTCTACAAAACTCGATAGCGGCCACACAGGGCCGCCCCTACAAATGCGTTATACCGCCACTATAGCAATCCCGTTCCTGTCTGCCTCTTTTATCACATCCTCCATATCTACGAGAAATGTCTTGTTTGCCTCTAATGCAAGGGCCTTTCCTCCTGCATCTATCATAGATTTCAGGGTATCAATTCCAACTGTGGGGATATCAAACCTCAGGTCCTGATTCGGCTTTGCCACCGTAACAACAACAATGCCGCCTCTCCCCAGGGTACCTCCCCTCCTTATAGCCTCGTCAGTCCCCTCAATGGCCTCTACAGCCATTACTGCCTTATCCTTAACAACAACCGTTTGACCTATGTCAAGTCCAGCTATGCCTTTTGCCATTTCCAGACCAAACTCTATATCCGCCATCTCTTCCTTGTTCGGCTTTCTCTTAGTAAGTATACCGGGTCCAGGCATCATATCCTCGAGGAATATGGTCTGCTCAATGACATCGATCCCCTCTTTTTTTAGCTCGTCCACTATGGCCAGCATTATGGTGTCATCCTTCCTGTCCCTGAGCCTTGCCATAAGGGTAATGGCCCTGAGATCAAATTTTATATCCTTGAATATGAGGGACTTGTTGACCTTCCCTATAAAGACAAGCTCCTTTATTCCTTCATCCTTGAAGGTCTTTATGATCTTCCCTACCTGCCCCACGCTGAACGA
>JAENJC010000080.1 GCA_016844545.1 Deltaproteobacteria bacterium
AAGTACAGGAGGAACTATGAAGAGGATACTTGTTGTAGACGATGAAGAAAATATCAGAATGCTTTACCAGGAAGAGTTGCAGGAAGAAGGGTATGAGGTAACAGCTGCCTCTAATGGGAATGAGGCCCTCGATGTCCTTGCAAAATCGGAGCCCTTTGACCTGGTCACCCTTGACATAAGGATGCCGGGAATGGACGGGATAAACACAGTAAGGGCGATAAAGGAAAAATATCAAGGTCTAGCAGTGGTGCTGGTAACTGCATATGGTGAGTATAAGCAGGATTTCAGCACCTGGGCATCCGATGCCTACATAGTAAAATCAGCAGACCTTACGGAGTTGAAGGCAACAATAAAGAGGATTATTGGATAGAACACAACAACTTTGATATCCCTGAAGCAGTTTAGATTATAAGGTCGATGATCGCCATGTGATCCGTGAGACCATAAGCGGTTTAAGAAGCGCAGGATTATGAAAATACAATTCTGCGCGACAAAGATCAGATTAATTATATATTACGAGGAATAGAAATAACTTTGTCTCTGGATGTGGTTGGGAATCCTCAGGTAGCCACTCTATTGGCCCCGTTTTCTAATTTGCGTTTAATATTGAACAATGCCTCTAAAAATACCCTGTCTATCAGCGGTGTTAATATATATTTAAGTACTCTTTCCATAAGATGAGACGGTAGATGATACTCCATTCTAAAAATGATCTTTGTTCTACCCTCAATTGGCTGAAGCCAATAGTCTCCGTGACTTTTGAGGCCGCTAATTGAGCGCCATGAAATATGTTTTGGTTTTTCTCTATGCACAAAGACTGAGTACCACTCAAACCAAAGTCCGTTTATGTGAGCTTTCCACTATATTTATTCGGCCTAAACTTTTTTACATACGCTATTAAACTGCTATATTGTGGAAAATCCTCGACCTTACTAATAAGGTCAAATATATCTTCCGGCTTCGCTGCAATCTTTATTGTCCTTTTGATAATTGCCATTGAGTGTGTGCTAACTTTAGTTGAAAATTAGGTAGAAACGGCTCCAGTTCATAGAGGATATTGGTTTTGCTGAAGACCAAACATTAAGAAGAACGGAGCTGCGTATGAAGAAGTTAGTACAGAACGTAAGAAAAGTCAAAGGGTTGAAAAACTGAAATACGTAATGAAGCGGTTTGAGATGGGAATAGTCCAAAGGATAGTTCTTCTCAGCTCCTATCGTTATCTCCCCAAAGGGCCTTGGATAGAGGACGTCTCTCCCCCTGAACGAAGACAGCCAGGACTCGCACCCTCCCATGCATCCGTCAGGGCAGGCAGTGCAGATACCAGACATGGGGGCCACATCCTTCTATGCGGTAGTAAGTCCCTGTTGCGTCATTGGCATTCGGTTGTCTAAGATTCACCATTCACCTTCACCTTTTCCTGAAAACTGCACCGGCTACGGATCAACATGGATTTCTTACAGATTCAGAGTAAATTTGGGTCTATCAGCGGCTATCTGCGTTCATCCGCGGCAATTGCATAGGTTTTATTTTTACCGGAGATTGGAGAAGATGGAAGGAATCAGCCTTCTGGCACATTCTGTATAATGTGATATATTTTCAAAGAGAGGCTGGGAGGTGATGTTATGAGATATCATGATGACATATTGGGAACCATCGGCAAAACGCCGCTAGTTAAACTGAACAAGGTTGCAAGAAACGTTAAGCCTTTGGTTCTGGCAAAGGTCGAGTTCTTCAACCCCGGAGGGAGCGTTAAGGACAGGATGGCCGTATACATGGTTGAGGAGGCTGTAAGAAAGGGACTGTTAAAACCCGGCGGTACCATAGTGGAAAACACGTCAGGGAACACGGGGATAGGCCTCGCCCTGTATGCGGCAGTGAAGGGTTACAGGGCCATATTCACCATTCCGGACAAGATGAGCAGGGAGAAGATAGACCTCCTAAGGGCCTTTGGCGCAGAGGTGATCATATGTCCTACGGCAGTCCCACCGGATTCCCCTGAGAGTTACTATGAAGTGGCTAAGAGGATCGTTAGGGATACGCCAAGCTCCTATCTGGTTAATCAGTACCACAACCAGGACAATGTGGAGGCCCATTACAGGACCACCGGCCCTGAGATATGGGAGGAGACGGAGGGAAGGATAGATTATCTCGTGGCAGGAGCTGGGACAGGCGGGACCATCTCTGGGGCAGGGAAATTTCTTAAGGAGAAGAAACCTGGTGTAAAGGTCATAGGGGTTGACCCTATAGGTTCCATATATCACGACTGGTTCAGGTATAAGAGTGTCATTGAGTCCCATGTGTACATGGTGGAGGGGATCGGAGAGGACATGCTCTGCGAGACCATGCATTTCGCTGTGATGGATGACATCATTCAGGCTAACGACAGGGATTCATTTCTGATGGCGAGGAGGCTCGTGAGGGAGGAGGGGATCCTGGCAGGGGGTTCCAGCGGTTCCGTAGTCTGCGCTGCCCTAAAGGTATGCGAGGACCTCCTGGAGGATAAGGTTGTTGTGGTGATCCTCCCTGACACAGGCCGGAACTACATGAGCAAGATATTCAATGATGATTGGATGAAGGAAAAGGAGTTCATTTGAGATTCGAGACAAAGGCAATCCATGTCGGCGAGGAACCGAATCTGAAGGAGGGAGGCTCCGGTGACGTGGTCGTCCCCATCCACCTTGCCTCCACATTCGCCAGGAGAGAGGTGGAAAAACCCACAGGAGGTTACGAATACTCAAGGAGCGGGAATCCGACCAGGCACGCCCTGGAAAAGCGGCTGGCATCCCTTGAGGACGCAAGGTTCGGCCTAGCCTTTTCTTCAGGACTTGCCGCTGAGACTCTCATATGCATGACCCTCTTAAAGTCAGGGGAACACGTAATAGCATTTGATGACCTTTACGGGGGGACTAAAAGGCTGTTTAACAGGATCCTCACCAACTTTAATATAGAGTTCAGCTATGCGGACGCGAGGGACCTGAAGAATGTAAAAGATGCGATAAAGGAGAACACAAGGCTCATATGGATGGAGACGCCCACAAACCCTTTGATGAGGCTATGCGATCTTGAGGGGATAGCAGGCATCGGAAAAGAGAGAGGAATAATCACCGTGGTAGACAACACGTTCATGAGCCCATTTCTTCAAAGACCCCTTGATTTTGGGATAGATATAGTCGTCCACAGCACCACAAAGTATCTTAACGGCCACAGCGACTCAGTGGGGGGAGCCCTAATGCTCTCCAACGAAGAGTTGTACAACATGCTCAAGTTTAATCAGAACGCCATTGGCGCCATACTTTCCCCTTTCGATTCTTACATGGTTCTCAGGGGGATAAAGACTTTGGCCTTAAGGATGGAGAGGCACTGTCAGAATGCCTCCGATATAGCGAAATATCTTGAATCCCATTCCAAGGTGAGAAAGGTTTATTATCCCGGCCTTAAGAGTCATCCACAGCATGAGCTGGCAAGAAGCCAGATGAAAGGTTTTGGCGGGATGCTCTCCTTTGAGATAGATGGAGGAATAAAGGAGGCGAAGGCGTTCCTGGAGAATCTCAAGATTTTCTCCCTGGCTGAGAGCCTTGGAGGGGTCGAGTCACTGATCGAGCACCCCGCCCTGATGACCCACGCCTCCATCCCGAAGGAGGAAAGGGAAAAGACAGGTATCACGGATTCCCTTATAAGGATCTCTGTAGGGATAGAGGATGTGGATGACTTGAAAAAGGACCTGGATAATGCGCTGAAGAAGGTATGAGGAGGTGCTAATGGCTGAGAAGATAAAAAACCTTATAAATGGAGATTGGGTGGACGCAGTATCAGGAAATACCCTGGAGAGCATAAACCCTGCCGATACATACGATGTAGTCGGGATTGTACCGAAGTCCGGGAGGGAGGATGTGAACAAGGCGGTAGATGCGGCAAGAAAGGCATATGAATCATGGCGCCTGGTGCCCGCCCCCAGAAGAGGGGAGATCATTTTCAAGGCTGCGGAGCTGCTGCGGAAAAGGAAGCAGGAGCTGGGGGAGCTTGTCACAAGGGAGATGGGGAAGGTCCTTCCAGAGGGTCTTGGTGATGTCCAGGAGGCCATTGACATGGCCTACTATATGGCAGGTGAAGGGAGGAGACTATCCGGAGAGACAGTCCCATCTGAGCTTCCCAACAAGGACTGCAAATCTATAAGGGTCCCGATAGGGGTCTTTGCCCTCATAACTCCATGGAACTTCCCTACAGCAATACCGGCATGGAAGATGCTCCCTGCCCTGATATGCGGGAATACAGTGGTATTCAAGCCATCCAGCTATACACCAGTATGCTCTGCAAGGCTCGTGGAGATCCTTGTTGAGGCTGGTATGCCAAAGGGTGTTATAAACCTTGTCCACGGGACAGGGGAGGATGTAGGTGAGTATCTGGCAACCCATCCAGACATAGACGGGGTCTCCTTCACAGGCTCCACTGGCGTCGGGGAGAGGCTTGCAAGGATCTGCGGCCCTGACAGGGAGGTCTCGTGCGAGATGGGGGGGAAGAACGCCATCATAGTAATGGACGATGGGAACCTTGAGCTTGCTGTGGAGGGGGCCATATGGGGAGGATTCGGGACAACTGGGCAGAGGTGCACCGCTGCAAGCAGGGTCGTTGTACATCACCTTGTATATGAAAGGTTCCTCGACATGTTCACAAAGGTAGCATTGAGACTGAGGCTCGGAAATGGTCTGCTTAAGACAACGGATGTGGGGCCTCTGATAAACGAGGCCCAGATGAAGAAGGTTCTGGACTACATCGAGATAGGGAAGAAGGAGGGGGCGAGGCTAGTGATTGGCGGTAAGGCATGCACTGAGGGGGGATGCGCAAAAGGTTACTTTATCGAGCCCACCATATTTGCCGATGTAGAGCCTAAGATGAGGATAGCCCAGGAGGAGATATTCGGCCCCGTTGTATCCGTTATAAAGACAAATGACCTCAACGATGCCATAAGGATAGTAAACGGCGTCAAGTACGGCCTCTCATCTTCTATCTATACACAGGATGTAAACAGGTCTGTTGTTGCAGAGAGGGATATTGATACAGGTATCGTCTACATAAACGCATCAACAATAGGGGCTGAGATCCAGCTTCCATTCGGAGGGACAAAGAAGAGCGGCCTCGGGCACAGGGAGGCAGGAGGAAGGGGAGGAGCGCTCGATATGTTCACGAAGTGGAAGGTGATATACAGGGACTTCAGTGGGAAACTTCAGAAGGCCCAGATAGATAAGGGATAGAGATGAATGGCCTTGCTGGAAAGGCTTAAGGAGATACCCGAGCTTTCGGAGGGGGTGGTCATTGAAAGGTCTTCTGGCATTCTTTGCGAAGAGGTATATAGCGGGGGAGGAGAGGAAGGATGCGATAAGAGTTGTACGGCACCTCAATAGCCAGGGTATCCTTGCCACCATAGATAACCTTGGTGAACATGCCAAAGAGCCATCCCATGCAGAAGATGCTGTGAGGGAGTACCTGTACCTCCTTGATGACATCAGGGACGGAGGGGTTAATTCCAGCGTATCCCTAAAGCTTACCCATTTCGGGCTTGATATCTCAGATGAGAGAGCTGAAGGGAATCTGAGGGGAATAATAAAGAAGGCCTCTGAGCTTAATAACTTTGTAACCTTCGATATGGAGGGCTCTCGATACACCCAGAGAACCATAGATACCTTTCTAAGGCTCCATGAAAAATATACAAATATAGGGATTGCCATCCAAAGTTGCCTTTATAGAAGTCCGATGGATGTCCGTCTTCTCATTGAAAAAGGGGCAAGCGTGAGGCTTGTAAAGGGGGCGTACAAGGAACCCACTCAGATCGCCTTCCCAAAAAAGAGGGATGTGGATAAAAATTTTGAAGAACTGATGAAGTCCCTCTTGTTAAAGGGCAACTATCCGGCAATAGCCACTCACGATGAAAGACTCATCAACGAGGCGATAAGATTTGCAGATGAGAATGGCATCTCAAAGGAAAGGTTCGAATTCCAGATGCTTCTTGGGATTAAAAGAAAGCTTCAAAAGAGGCTCGC